>NZ_DKSP01000176.1:0-4029 GCF_002472745.1 Sphingobacterium sp. UBA7253
ATCGCAAGATTAGCTTTTCTTGTTTTAAAGATATTAGGATTCGAAAGAAGGGTCGGCCGGGTTCGATCCAATGGAGGCTCAGGGGTGTGCTTGGGAAATGAGGGGCTGAGCCAATCCCAGCGGGATCACTAAAGAAAAGCTAATCGCAAGATTAGCTTTTCTTATTTAACACTCACGGGAACTTCTTTTTGTCCCGCAAAAATTACCGGTAAAACCGAAAAGCTACAACAAAACCAATGCGCAACCCCATTCAGCCTATAGTTTACCGATAATCTAATATTGGACTGTTCTCACAAAACTATTTTCATTATCAGTTGTCTCTATTTATACAGACAAAAATTTTAATGATGAAAAGGCAATTAACATACATAATAATGTCATCCTCTTTTTTCCTTATTACAAGCTGCTCCGTAATAGAAGGGATATTTAAGGCTGGTGTTTGGACAGGCATCCTCATCGTAGTTGTTATAGTCGCCCTTGTCCTTTGGATCATCAGTAAACTTTTCGGTGGCACCAAATAACAGCCTCCTCTTTTAACAAACTTTTCGACACCTTTCGCCCGAATACCAACAACATCTCATCAATTCTCATTAACAACGCTTTTCTTGATCTCCATTTGAAAACATGTTTTTTATCTTATCTTTATAATTTCAAGAATTTACGGGCTCAATACATTAAAAATAGTAACCGATAATTCAAGAATAATTCTAGCGCTATCTTACCATCGTATTGACGCTAGAACATTTGTAATCAATGAAAGAGGATCGAGCACATGAAGAGATTTACGTTAAAAGAGATTGGCCAACAGTTAAACCTATCTCCAGGAACCATTTCCAAAGCACTAAACGATAGCCATGAAATAAGTGCAGAAACAAAAAAGCTAATCTTAGATTTTACGCAGAAAATCAATTATATACCAAATTTCTCCGCAAAAAGCTTAAAAACGGGGCGTTCAAACACCTTAGCAATCATTGTTCCATTTATTTCAAGCTTTTTTTTCTTTGATTTCTACGAAGAGATCTCGCACATTCTATCGCAGACGAATTATAAACTGATCCTATTGCAGACTTTTAACGACGAGAAAAAAGAAAAAGAAGCGCTGGAACTTTGCATACAAAGCAATATCGAAGGAGTGATCATTTCCCCTGTGAAAAATGATTCAAGCTTATCGCTTTTGTTTTATATGATGGAGCAGGTTTGTCCCGTCATTATTTTCGACCGAATAAACCATCAGCTCGATACATTCAAAATCGGAATCCAAAACAACAAGGTCATCTACCAGGCAACAGAAGAAATGATCAAAAACAGAAGAGAAAATATCATTCTTTTACTATGTAAAGATATTGGCGGAAATGTAAGCCGCATAAAAGGATATAAAGATGCACTCTTCAACGCCGGCGTACCCTTCAAAGAAGAAAATATTATAGAAATATCCTATTCCAGCCCCAAGGACAATATCGATGACGAACTGGAAAGCAAAATAAACACGTTATTAAATAAGCCCTCCGCTCCAAATGCACTCCTCTCAACGACAGACACCTTGTCGTTAAAAGTTTTGCACATATTAAATAAATTGAAGGTGAAAATTCCTGATGACATGAACTTAATTGGCTTTAGCAACACCCCTTTTGCCAACAGTCTCAATCCATCTCTAACAACAATTACCCAACCAACACAGCTGATGGCAGAAAAATCGGTAGAACTCCTCTTGCAGATGTTAAAGAAAAAAAACAAAAAGAATTATTTCGAATTCGAGACGTTTTTTTTGGACTGCAGTATCGAACACCGAAAATCTACATCATCCCTTTAAAGAAAAGGTCAAAATCCCACTATGGAATTTTGACCTTTTCAGAAAATATCGATCTCCACTATTAACGATCGACCGCAACATCCACCAATTAAACCTTACTTAAGCAATGATCGCAATGCATGGACAGGCAAATCTATTTTAGTATCATTGGATAGATTCCCGTTCAATGTTCCCCATTGCAAACTATCTAAACGGACAGATGATTTTCCTTCAGTTTTGATATTCAGAAGACCAACTTTGGCTTCAGGTCCTTTCCTATTGAAATAAACTTCTGAATTGTTTGCCACAATATCTGCACTTTGATAATTCGTACGCGGAAGTCCCAAAACACTATTCGTCGTGTTAACAAATAAACGACCAACAAGAGAATTCCCCTTACTGTCCGTCCCGCCAAGATCATCAATAGTGGAATTTGTCAGGTTCAGGTTCAACGTATTTATAACGGATTTTTCTGCAAGGGAAAATACCTCAACGCTATCACCTACAACAGTCAACTCGTTCAACTTAGCGGACAACTCGTTAATACCCGCATTTTTTAATTTTAAAACCTTAAAATCAGGTGAAAAAATATAGATTGACTTATAAAACCCCTCTCCTCCTGATAAAAGATCTAAGGTAAGATTGCCAGATTGATCAACATTCGCTTTCACAAAGTCGGCTTGACTTTTATTAACTTTAACCATAAACTTATCGCTTTTCACCCAATACAACCCTACACCGCTTGCATTGGTACCTACAATATAAAGCTTATCGAAAGCTGCCAAGGGAAACGACCGGTAATAAACATCCTTTGCACCTGGCTTAGATACCTCCTGCTCAACATCAGCATTATATTTTTTCGCATCCACTCGATTTATACGAACAAGGTAGGACGCGACAAGCATCGGAACCGCGAATAAGCCTATTGCTAATCCCATTATTATTTTTGTACTTAATTTCATGACTCATTTTGATTAAAATTCTGACTTACAAACCGTCTATAACGTTGCTCTAACTCATCCAGACCGATTTCCAATAAATAAATATTACGAAAAAACAAGGGAAGATCTTCTTCTAGAAAAATTGCCTTTCTATATAACTTCACATTCTTCACCGATTCTTGTGTCAGAAAAAAACCGATCCCGCGCTTATTGGCTATAATTTCTTTCTGCTGCAACATATCGTAGGTCCGCATAACAGTATTGGGGTTAACCTCCATCTGAACTGCCAATTCCCTTACTGAGGGGAGTTTTTCATCCACTTTCCAGGTCGCTAGCAAAATATGATCACATACATACTCAGCAATCTGAAGGTAAATGGCTTTATTTGCATTGAACTCCATACTAAATCTCCTTTTCTTTTAACCTTAAAAAAGCAACCGCCCAAATCATTATGGTAAGCAACACTCCTACAGCGCCGATCAATGCAAAAATATGATTTGAATCAGACCAATAGTTATTATCCATTGTACCTACGGTATCCTGGGTCTGAGTCTTCATTAAGTAAACAAAAAGACACATCCAAACAACACAGTAAAGCACAAGAAAAATAGCCGTCTTTACATATTGATAGTTTTGGTAGACGATCCCACCAAGTAAAAAAATTGCATTTAGAAGAATTGGTACAAAACAAAAATAATAAGCCGGTTCAGGGTATTGAATCTTGAAAAAGTACTGCCATAGATCCACACTGACCGTCCCCCCTGATGGCTGCACTTCATTTACAACCACAGAACCAACGCTCCTCAAATAAGAAACAAATGCCAGATCGATCAAATAAAAGACCAATAAGTATGAACCAATACTCACGACAACCGTATAGAATAAGCTGACCAGAAACTTTTCCAATTGTGACGCCGGAATCATCAGCTCAAAAATCGCCCGGGTCTTCTTCCCTAAATCGGCAAAATAACTACTTGAGATAACCGTTACAAAAAAGAGTCCCAAGATACAAAACAACGGTGCTCTGAAATTTAGCAACGAATAAACAGTATTCTTTTTGATGTCATCATAATTTGACCCCAAATTAACCGCATAAAAACCAAAAATTACCCCGGCAATAATCCCTATTGACATCAGATAAATTCGCCCAAAACCAATCCATTGTCTTCGAATCAGTCCAAAAAAACGCGTAGCATTAAATAGATTTGACATATTCATCAAGTTTAATAAGGTCCGTAATTTTTTCCTTGCACTGTAACACAGCATTAAATAACAACTCCAAATCCAGTTTCGAATCTT
>NZ_DKSP01000056.1:0-41399 GCF_002472745.1 Sphingobacterium sp. UBA7253
ACTTCGATTGTTATTGACGAATTGGTGCTAAAAATTACGCAAGAATTGAAATGTACGACAGTCGTTGTTACACATGATATGAATTCTGTGATGGGAATCGGTGAGTATATTTTGTTTCTCTATAAGGGACAAAAATTCTGGGAAGGTTCCAATAAGGATATGATGCGATCGGATGTGGAAGAATTGAACAACTTTGTTTTTGCAAGTCCATTAATGAAAAGTGCTAAAGCTTCAATGGGGCAATAACATGTGAGAAGAGGGTTTTATTGCGCTTAATTTTAGGTGTTTGATCTGCGTTAGCATCGTGCAGATTTCTTTTATATTGAAATTTAGCTTAGTTTTGTCGGAAAATTTTGATTTTGGCAGCAACAAATATACAACTATTGACCCCACAGCATTGGAAGGACTATGAACTCATTGACTGTGGTGATTTTGAAAAACTGGAACGTTTCGGTGATTTAATTTTAATCAGACCAGAACCTCAGGCTGTATGGCCTAAGGCATTAAGTGATGCGGAGTGGAACAAGCGTTACCATATCAAATTCAAAGGTCGTTCGGCTACTTCTGGAGAATGGTTGAAGAAAAATCCGAAGGTTCAGGACCGTTGGCACATCGAATATAAAAATAACGACGTGGCAATCAAATTTAGATTGGGCTTGACATCTTTTAAACACGTCGGGATATTTCCGGAGCAGGCTGTAAATTGGGATTATATTTCGGAATCTGTTCGTTCATTTAAGACGGAGAAACCGAAGGTTCTAAATCTTTTTGCATACACTGGTGGAGCTTCTTTAATAGCAAAGGCTGCCGGCGCGGATACAACGCACGTAGATTCGATTAAACAGGTTGTTACCTGGGCTAATGAAAATATGGAAATTTCCAATTTGGATAACATTCGTTGGGTGGTTGAAGATGCTTTGAAGTTTGTAAAACGTGAGCTGAAAAGAGGTAATACGTATAATGGGATTATTTTGGACCCACCGGCATACGGACATGGGCCGAAGGGAGAGAAATGGAAATTGGAAGATCACATTATGGAAATGATGACTGAGGTCGTTCAACTATTGGATCCTAAAGAACATTTCTTGATTTTAAATACGTATTCATTAGGCTTTTCTTCTGTTATTGTTGAAAATTTAATTAAGACGGCTTTTCCAAAAGTGGAAAACTTAGAAATAGGGGAGTTGTTTTTACAAGCAACTGCAGGACCAAAACTTCCACTTGGCGTATTTGGTAAATTTCGCAAAATAGCGGAGTAAGACTTGTCAAAAGATTCTTTGATAACAACACGGGGTGCTTATTTAAGCGCCCCGTGTTTGTTTTTAAGCTATATCAGGGAGTTAAATATGTATGTCTTTTAAACGTAGTGATGCAAGTTCAAGCTGTCTTGGGATCGCTGCGCTGATGTTTTGTGGAATGAGCGATAAGTGTTGGGTAAGTTCGTTGTAATAGGTTATTCCAGCTTGTAATTGTGCTTTGAATTTGGCTACATATTTTATCTTTTTATCGTTCATGATATTTTTATTGTCTGCGACATATTTTTGAATATGATCGATATAAAGATTGAGTTCGTTAATTAAAATAAAAGGTCTGTTGTCATTTTCAAAAACCGAAATACGGCCATAGATGTGGTCGATCATTTCCCGCAAAGAATATTGTTTTTTGAACCAGACAAGATTTGGGCCTGGGCAGATGGATACAGCGGTCTGTTCTTTGCTCTTCTGGATATTGTACTTGAGATAGGCGGGTGCTGCGAGCCCTTCACAAAGACAGGTTTTCTCTGTAATGGCGTCGAAGGCTTTATCGTATTCTGCAGCGGACAGGTTTTGTTTTTGGAGTTCCTGGATCTTTTGATGTTGATAGACGCGTGATGCGGTGCAGATCGGTTTATCACTAAACTCTGTGTTCGAAATAAGGTATTCTTTTTTACAAGGGCTACCGGGGCGCCCTTTTTTTATACGTTCCAATCGTAGGTACTCCGCGCCACTTTTTCTGAAATTGTTAAAGGGAATTCCCAAGGGAGATGCCCCACTACAGTAGAAGTCTTCTTGCTTGGCCGTTTCCAATGCTTTTAAGGTTTCTTGATCTACCGTGGTTGCTTCGGGAACCATCAGAAATGGGGATCCCCATCCTACGGCATCGAATTCATAATAATTTAACAAGAACTGATGTTCTGAAGCAGTTCCCACACCTCCTTGAACTGTATATTTGATGATGGGGGGAGTTGTTAATGAGCGCTTTTGGGAAGTCCAATATTCGTGGTATATCTCGAAAAGTTCGGTTTTCAGACTTTCTTTTTTCTCTTTAAACTCTTGAAGGATTGGCCCCAGAAGAAAACCATCGGTTGCGAAGGCATGACCACCGCAGTTCAAACCGGATTCTATTCTGAATTCAGATACCCATACACCACGCTTAGCGAGATATTTTGCCTGGATGAGCGCCGATCGAAAGTCACTTACTTTCAAAACGACTTTTTTGTCAAATAGACCTTCACTATTTGGGAAGAAAGCCGGTAATTTAGCGAGGTAAGCGTATAGGTGTGGATTCATCCCTGCGGAAAGAATAAGAGAGGAATGCAGTGTGGAATTTGCAAAACCACGTAAGGCTGCTGAAGCATCCGAATAACGTTGATTCAATAGGTTACCATCCTGGTAATTCATTTTATCGACTTTGGACATAATATTAACATCGATGTCTCCCGCTTTGAGGTAATTGATCAATAGATCTTGCAGCTCGGTTTTAATCGCGCGATTGCTTTCAATTTCCATCGCATGATAAATTGGTTTTGAAGGGTGTGAATCGGGTAGAAGCTGAAAATATTTGGTAAGTTCGGAATTTTCGGTAAAAGGTTGACGCTTTAAGGCCTCGATTTGCCTATTGACCACAAACTGTACAAGATTGAGATAGGCCGTAATTCTTTTTGCTCGGTAATCTTCTTCTGTTTTAGCGATCGGATGATAGGAGATTTGATATTGTCCGCAGTAATAGCGGCGCATGCGCTCAATTAGTTCATCGTCAACAATAGACATTACGGAGGAGATGCCGTATTGTGCGACCTTAAGTGCGGAGTCGATGGAGAAAGCTAAGCCTAATACGGGGATATGAAAAGTATGCGTCATTCTTAAATATTTCTTTTACGAAATAATGGAGAATAACGCTGAAAAAAAGTAACGATTGTTTTATCGGGAAATGATTGTAATCACTATTCAAATACAATTGTCTTGTAGTCGTTGCGCATCACACGATCTTCGCTAAGGAGACGAATTGCTCGGCTCAAAACAGCCTTTTCTATTTCTTTTCCGGCAGTTACCATATCTTTTACAGTATAGGTGTGGTTGACATGTCGTATATCCTGTACGATGATGGGGCCCTCATCGAGTTGGTCGGTAACGAAATGCGCTGTGGCGCCGATGATCTTAACTCCTCTTGCATGAGCCTGCTTGTACGGGTTGGCACCAATAAAAGCGGGGAGAAATGAATGGTGTATGTTGACCAGTTTATTTTCAAAGGTATTGACAAACTGAGGGGACAAGATCCGCATGAACTTCGCTAAAATAATATAATCGAAATTATAGTTTTGGATTTGTGCGATCAGTTGTTTTTCGAATGTTTCCTTTGTCAGGTTTTCATGTGAGATACAATGAAATGGAATATCGAACTTTTCCGTAAAGGAGCGTAGTGATTCATAGTTGCCAATTACTGCCTGCACCTCCGCTCCCCATGTTTCGAAGTGTTGTCGTACCAAGATATCGGCGAGGCAGTGATGCTCCTTGGTCACGAGGACGACGATTTTTTTGCGGTTATTGGGGTTTATCTGTATCTGAGCGGATGGGGGAAGTACTTCGGCAAGAGAGTCGGAAAGCTGTTTCTGCTCAGGTACGATACCGTTACACACGACACGCACGAAAAATTTGTTGGCTTCTTCATCCACATATTCACGCATGGTGACAATATTGAGTTGATATTTTGCTAGCGTATTTGAAATGTTGGCGACTAATCCAACGGCATCTTGACATTGGATCAGAATTAAAGTTTGGTTGTGCATGAAAGGTGGTTGTAGGTTGCTAAAAAAGCGGGTTATTTTAACCCGCTTTTTTTGTTAGTTCTTCTTCAAGGTCAACTTCAACACGTAGATTTTCGACAATATGCTTTTGTCGGTCTGGTGTGTTTTTGCCCATGTAATATTCTAATAACTGTTGAATTTTATTGTCTTTGGACAAGATAACCGGGTCAAGTCGGATATCTTTTCCGATAAATAATCCAAATTCGGAAGGTGATATCTCACCTAAACCTTTGAATCGGGTAATTTCAGGTTTAGCGCCTAATTTTGCGATTGCTTTTTGTCGTTCTTCATCGGAATAGCAATAGATCGTTTCCTTCTTGTTGCGGACACGGAAAAGTGGTGTCTGTAAGATGGAAACGTGGCCAGCCTTGACAAGGTCTGGAAAAAACTGCAAGAAAAATGTCAATAATAACAGACGGATGTGCATTCCATCGACGTCGGCATCGGTAGCGATTACGATATTGTTGTAGCGTAACCCGTCGAGACCGTCTTCAATATTAAGTGCATGTTGTAAGAGGTTAAATTCCTCGTTTTCATAAACAATCTTTTTGGACATACCGTAGGAATTTAACGGTTTTCCTTTTAGACTGAAAACTGCTTGAGTCTGCACATCGCGCGATTTGGTAATTGAACCAGATGCCGAATCTCCTTCAGTGATAAACAAAGTTGTTTCTTGGTTACGTTCATTTTTATCGCTGAAGTGCACTTTACAGTCACGTAGTTTACGATTGTGCAAAGAGGCTTTCTTCGCTCTTTCGTTGGCGAGTTTTTTGATCCCGGCGATATCCTTACGTTCACGTTCAGACTGTAGAATACGTTTTTGAAGAGCATCTGCCGTAGCCGGATTTTTATGTAGGTAATCATCCAATGCTTTTTTGACAAAGTCATTGATAAATCCTCTTACAGTAGGACCTTCCGGGCCTACACTTTGAGATCCTAGCTTTGTTTTCGTCTGTGATTCAAAAACAGGTTCCTGGACTTTGATCGCGATGGCGCCGATGATTGATGAACGAATATCCGATGCGTCAAATTCTTTTTTGTAGAACTCTCGGATTGTTTTGACAAGCGCTTCACGGAAGGCAGCCTGGTGTGTTCCACCTTGCGTGGTATGCTGACCGTTGACAAAAGAATAATATTCTTCTCCGTACTGCTGGCCGTGAGTCATCGCGATTTCAATATCATCCCCCCGTAAGTGAATAATCGGATAGCGCATGGATTCAGCATCAATATTCCGTTCCAATAGATCTTTTAGTCCGTGCTCAGAAATAAACTTTTGCCCATTAAAGTTGATCGTAAGACCTGAGTTTAGAAAAACATAGTTCCAGATCATGTTTTCAACAAATTCAGGCCTATATTTATAATTCCGGAAAATAGAATCGTCGGGGTAAAATGTTACGGCTGTACCATTTCGTTGCGTGGTATCTTTTTGTTCATCGTTGACTAATTCCCCTTTGGAGAATTGGGCGATGCGTGTTATATTTTGACGATAAGACTGTACGGTAAACTGACTGGACAAAGCATTTACGGCTTTTGTACCGACACCATTTAAACCAACTGACTTTTGGAAAGCCTTACTATCATATTTACCACCTGTATTGATTTTAGAAACAACATCAACCACAGAACCAATTGGAATACCACGTCCATAATCGCGTACGGAAACTTTATTTTCGTTTACCGTGATATCAATAATTTTACCAGCGCCCATAACAAACTCATCAATCGAGTTGTCAACGACCTCTTTCAATAAAACATAGATACCATCATCATAGGCCGAACCGTCCCCTAATTTTCCAATGTACATTCCCGGACGAAGGCGAATATGCTCTTTCCAATCCAGGGACCTAATGCTGTCTTCGTTATATGTACTCATAAATTAATGTAGAACTTAGCTAACAAAAGTAAAAAAAATAAACTACGATAAGTAGTTTAAAAGGCTAAATTTTTTAGATATCGATAGTTTGCGTGCCGCCGGAGAAAATTGCTGGTTTGATGGGAAATGTTTACATTTAGTGTAAGTAATTGTAACGAGAATAATTTATGGGATTATTTGATAAAATCAGGAATGAGTTTGTCGATATTATCGAATGGGTCGATAATAGCACAGATACGATTGTGTGGAAGTTTCCACGGTATCAGAATGAAATAAAAATGGGTGCGCAGTTGACTGTGCGGGAAGGACAGGCTGCGGTATTTTTGAATGAAGGCGTGGTTGCGGATGTCTTTCAGCCTGGTCGCTATGAATTGACAACACAGAATATGCCGATCATGACAACCATCAGAGGCTGGAAATATGGGTTCAATAGCCCATTCAAAGCCGATGTCTATTTTGTCAACCTTCGACAATTTGTCAATCAGAAATGGGGAACCAAAAATCCTATTATGCTGCGGGATCCTGAATTTGGACCAATTCGACTTCGGGCTTTCGGTAATTTCTCTTTTCAGGTGAAGGACGTTACTGTTTTTATGAAACAGCTGGTTGCGACGACGCCTGTTTTTACTGTTGAAGATATCACAGAGCAGCTTCGAAATATTGCGGTATCGCGTGGGATGGATGCTATTGCTGAGTCGAAGATACCAGCCTTAGACCTCGCATCCAATTATGATGAAGTTTCGGCTTTGATACAACAAAAAATTGGGGTTGATTTTGATGAGTTGGGTTTGAGCTTAACGAAATTCTTAATCGAAAATATTTCATTCCCAGAAGAGGTGGAAAAAGCCCTTGATAAGCGAAGCAGTATGGGAGTCGTTGGTAATCTAGGGGCATATGCCCAGTTTCAAGCCGCTAATTCCATGGAGAAAGCTGCTGAGAATCCCAATAGTGGGGGGATCGTAGGTGCTGGATTTGGTGCCGGACTGGGAGCAGGAATGGTTGGTCAAATGGGCAATGTATTTCAGCAAAACAGCTTTGATGGGAATAATCCTACTGGTACGGGATCTGCTGCTGCATCTTCAGGGCCTGTAGGACCGCCTCCATTGCCCAAAACGGTAGCTTATTACCTGGCCATTAAAGGTAAACAGGAAGGGCCATTTGATCCGGAACAGCTGCGCGGTCTGATAAAAGACGGGACGATGACACTTGCCACCTTGGTTTGGAAAGAGGGCCTTGAAAACTGGATTGAGGCTGAAAAGGTAGGCGAATTAAAGGACTTGTTCTCGCAGAATCCGCCACCTATACCAGGAATTTAGGATAAAACGCACGACCGAGTTTTATGAGTTTTGAAGAAAAAACCTCCGAAATAGAGCAGGGGTTAAAATGCCAGGGCTGTGGTGCTATCTTGACTTATCAGCCTGGTACTTCCTATTTAGAATGTTCTTATTGTGGAACTAGAAATGAAATAGCGGACCCGATAGCGGAAAATGGCCATATTGAATCAACAGATTATAAAGTCTTTGGACAAGCAATGGAAGGGGTCGCTGATGAGCGCTATAGCTATTTGGCTGAAGTTGTGCATTGTAGTAACTGTGGCGCAAACTCGCGTTTGAATCCTCATGTTACGGCAGATTTATGTGCTTTTTGTGCTTCACCTTTGGTAATTGACCATCAGCAAAAGCGTATTGTGAAGCCACATGGTCTTGTTCCCTTTTCCGTTGATTACAAAAATGCTTTTGGGCTATTGACACAATGGGCCGGTAAGATATGGTTCGCTCCGAATGACTTTAAGCGAATTTTTAATTCAAGAAATGATCGTTTAAAAGGAGTGTATATACCATTTTGGTCCTATGATGCAGATGTACATTCTGATTACGTCGGGTCACGTGGAGAGTATTATTATTTGACGCGTACAAGACGCAATTCGGATGGTGAGACGGAAGAATACGAAGAAAGACGAACAAATTGGTATCCAGCTTCAGGTAGTATCTATAGTCAATTTAAGGATATTGTCATTTCGGGATCAACATCTCTTCCCGAAAAGTTCTCTGATAAAATCGGACCTTGGAATTTGGGCTATCTAAAACCTTTCAATGAGCAATATTTAAGTGGCTTTATCGCTGAAACTTTTAGTGTGGATCATGTAAAAGCGGCGGAAACTGCCCGGGCTATTATGGATCGGGAAATCGAACGTCAGGTTGAGGATGACATCGGTGGTGATACACAGGATATTGATTCTATTGATAGCGATTTTAAATCCATTAAATTGAAGTATATTCTTTTACCTGTATGGTTATCTGCATATCAGTATAAAGGAAAGAGTTATCAGATCATGGTCAATGCATTTAACGGTAAAGTTTATGGACAACGACCTTATAGCTTTTGGAAAATCGCTTTTTTAGTATTGGCGATCATTATTGTTTTATATCTCTTGAGTTTTATGGGATAACAAAAAAGGTTGCAAAAAAAAAGCGCTGTTCTCTTTTATTGAGAAAAGCGCTTTTTTTATGCTAATCGTCTTGACTATTTGTTTAGTGAAAGTAGGAATCCGATCGTGAAATTGGCATCCCAATCAAATACGAAGGTGTCGCAATTGGTTGCATCTTTAATTGCTTTATAGATGTTGACACCGCTCTTTGTTTTTACTTTATCTGTTTTGTAAGATGCTGGATCGTTCAAAACCGTAAAACGCTCTTCACCTTGGCGTGTCTGTGATGCTAGTTCAAAAGGAACCCCGCCTATAATAAAACAAACCTCTCTTTTATTTGAAGGAATTTTCTCGCCTAATTTTTTTACTTCTGTATAGACAGCGTCATCTTTAAGGTCTTTTTCATAATATTTTGCACCGGGTGCTTCTACCGATTTTGTGTCACCGTCAATCCAGGAAATTTTGGTGTTACCGGAGCCAATGTCAACAACAAATGAATTATCTTCGTAAGCTTTCGGTAGGACAGATTTTAACGCTAATTTTCCTTCTTGCTCCGCTGTAACCAAGT
The DNA here is from genome assembly GCF_002472745.1 of Sphingobacterium sp. UBA7253. NCBI lineage: Bacteria > Pseudomonadati > Bacteroidota > Sphingobacteriia > Sphingobacteriales > Sphingobacteriaceae > Sphingobacterium > Sphingobacterium sp. UBA7253. The sequence goes on from NZ_DKSP01000056.1 coordinate 8,933, forward strand.
TGACCACAAAGCCCATTTTTCTTAGTTCAGCACTGATAACTGAAGTTTTAGGTTCTTTTTGAGCTCCGGAGCTAATGACGAAATGTATGTTTTTGGATTTGACGCCTTTGTCGAGCATCATGCCTATATAATCTTTTAATCCTTTACGGATGTCTTCCGTATTTGCCAATCCTTCGTAGGCAAATGACTTTCCAAAGTCTTTGGAAATGATCTCCCAGCGATTTTCTTTGTCCATATTGACGACAAAGGAATTGAAACCCGAAGCGCCCACTTCAACGACACCCTTGTATTCGCCGTCGACTGGTTTTTCGGGTTGATAGTTGAATGAACGAGTCGTTTCTGAGCCTGATGAAGGTGCGGCCGCATGACCATTATTGCTTGTTGAATCTGTTGTTTGGACTGTCGAATTAGCATCAAATTTGCCCGATTGAATGGCCCAATAACCGATTGCGAGAATAGGTAAGGCGATGATAATTGCTTTGATTGGCCATCTTAATCTTGCCCATGTTGATTTTTCTTCCATAATGTTCGTATAATAAGTTTGATTTTAGTTAATATTAATCGAGTAATGTAAATCCTTTATCTACTTTTTCTTCGGGTTTGAGTTCATAGCTGGCATCGGCCATTTGCGTTACGTTTAATACATTTAGATTACGTTCGTCAACTTTGCGGATAAACTCTTCCAGTTCACCTTGAGTAGGCGTGCCACCCACGGTGATGTTGTTGTTTTGATCCAAGAAATCAAGATTCGATCGGATAGAGGCAATATTTTGACTGATGGCACCTGTTGCTGCATTCATGGCCTCTTGAAATGCCCAACCATCTTTGATATTGAACACATCGGCTAGGCCATCGGTGGCATTTTTCATCTTTTGAGTGGCTTCTAGCTTCTTGGAAATAATGGAAATGCTGCTATCCAAGGTGCTGACATAGATACGCGCTGCGCTTTCATTATCTTTTAGGACTTCCAATACTTTTGCAAATTGATTGGCATATTGGACATAACTGCGCGCATTTTGCTCTTCAGATTCACCTTCTTTTCCCAATAGAAATGCTTTGGTACGTGTTTCTTTGGCATCTCTTGCATAAGCATTTGCCTTCTCTGCATTATTTTTGCTCGTTTCCTCCTTTGATTTCTCGTCGAGATTAGCCGCTTCAGCGGTGAAACGTTTCGCATAGGTGTACTTCTCTTCGGCTGTTTTTTGAGCAGTTTCACCGCTTTGAATCATGTCGATGCGGACACCGTCTACATTGCTGATTTTTTCCTTCACGCGTTTCAGGGTGTCTTTTGCATCTCTTGATAACAGTTGTAAGGTTTCGATAGGGTTATTTCTAATGATGGATTTTTCACCTTTAAAAAGTAGGACGGTTCCCAATCGGTGCAATAGTGCAATGATCTTTGGGGCTAGCAATAATAAGGTAATCAGGATTATACTGAATATCACAAAAAGTATACTTTTTCCGGCATATTCCAGCATAATCGGTAAGTACTTGAAAAAAGCAAAGGCTCCACCAAGTAAAAGTGCCCAAAAGAAGATCGACGAAGCTGTCTTCTTCGCTTCTGGTGATTTTAATTGTGCAGGCAGATGATCGCCCAGTACTTGAAATATCGGAAGTTGCGTTTTTATCTCAGCGGGAATATTAACATACTGATCTTTTCTTTCCATTGATTTATTTTTATGTTATTGATTGATTAATCATATGCAATGCAGTGTTGATTTCGGTGACCACTTCATCAACGGCCGCGTTGCCGATGTTTATTTTTTGTTCGATATCTTTAATTCTTGGTTCGTACTTTTCATTAATTTGACCCAAAGCGAGTTGTTTTTTCTGTAGGTCATCTTGCAATTTGGCGATATTATCCGTTATTGTTTTGATTTCAGTGTTCAGATTTGCAATCTCCATGGTTCGGTCTTGTTCAGTCTTTTTCTTTTCAGCCTGTTTTTGTTCCGATTCTTTGGCAATGGTTTCTTTCAGTTTATTAGCATAATTTGTGCCAGTTGCTACCAGTTTATCCTTGGTTAACGACCTGTCTACAAATTTCAGTGAAGTATAGGCTGCTTTTAATGTGTTTTCCTCTACTTTTCCCATTGCGGCAGCAGCATTCCATACTTCGAAAAAATCTACACCCTGTTCGTTGAGTTTTTCAAGAATGGCATAGACCTTTAATTTCATTTCTTTGAGGTCGGTTGTTCCGTCATTGGCTGTTATAGGGATTGGGGGCGGTGTTTTTCCAGTTGGAGCCTGGACCGTCGGCGATGAATATGCCGGTGGTACCTGCGGTCTTTCAGGAGCGGCATTAGTGGTCGGAGCCGGTGGGGCTTGTGCCGGCGGAGTTTGCTGCGGCTGATCGTCCTCAAAAATTAATTTCTTCAGACTGTTTAATATACTGGATCCTCTTTTAGTATCGTCGTTGCTCATCATGTCATAGTTGATTATATCTCTACTAAAATAATAAAAATTAATATTCTCTTCTAATGAATTGCGTTATGGAACACCTGAAATGGACATGGGGTGGAGGAGCTTGGATAAAAGCGATGAAATGCAAATTAGGGAGAGTGAATCGGCTGCTATGGCGCTTTATGTTTGGGGTAAAAACAAAGATTCCCAATTGTTGATTGGGAATCTTTGTTTGGGCGGTAACGGTCTTGTGGGACTATTATCTGCCAAAATCATCTTGTACGCGAACAATATCGTCTTCATCAGAAGGATTGTTGGCATCTGTGTGCTGCCAGATCTCGGCTAAAATACCGAAGCCATCCAATCCAATTAAACGGTGACGTTGCCCTTGACGCAATCTAATCGTTTCGCCTTCTTTCAATGTTGAAACAACCGATTCTTCATCTGTGTCAGAAACCATAACGCCTACGTTACCTTGGATAACACGCCAGATTTCGGCACGACGGTGGTGATATTGCCATGAAAGTCTTTTCTCTGGTGCAACAATTAAAATTTTTGGACTTAATTTCCCTGAGATTCTTAATTCTTGTACATCCATTCCGCCGAAGTACTCATCGGCAAATTCTTGTGCTTGGGATTCGTCGATAACGAAAAATCCTCCCCAAGGGCGTGCAGCATCTGATTTATCAATACGAAAACCTTTGGATGTCAGCATTTCCTGTACTTTTTCAAACAATGCGATTTTATCTATAGCCATATTAAAAATTCTAAAAATTTGTTATTCGTTAATTCAGTTGCTAAATATAAAAAAAATCCATTAATATTTTAAGTTAACCGTTTTAGCTTTATCTAAATACGTTATAATGGAGCTGTTTTGGATATCCCTAGCTATAATATGTCGCGTGAAGTTAAAAATGAAATTGCTAATTTTGTGATCAATCTAATTTCAGGATATGTCAAACTTTCAAGTCGATCGGGAAAATACTGCATTTATGCAGGCTGTTGCTTTTGTTAACCAAACGAACCAAAACATATTTATAACAGGAAAGGCTGGTACAGGAAAAACGACGTTCTTGAAGTATATTCGTGAGCATAGCTACAAGAAGATGGCTATTACGGCACCCACGGGCGTCGCAGCGATGAATGCGGGCGGAACCACTTTACATTCTTTATTTTGGCTTCCATTTGGAACCTTTATAGAAGATTATGAATTACGTTGGGACGAGCAGGATAGTCATATTTACAATAAATCACGTTTATTCAGTACGATTAAATTGACCAAGCAGCGCAGGGCTATCTTGCAGGAACTTGAGCTTTTGGTGATTGATGAGGTTTCAATGGTCCGGGCAGATACATTGGATGCGATTAATGTGATCCTGCAATCTGTTCGTCGCGATATGCGGCCTTTTGGTGGTTTACAAGTATTGTTTATCGGAGATTTGTATCAGTTGCCACCAGTAGTGAAAGACGCCGAATGGAATGTTTTACGGGATCATTATTCTTCTGTTTTCTTCTTTAACGCTAAAATTTTAAGGGATAATCCGTTGGTGATGTTAGAGCTTAATAAAATCTATCGTCAGCAAGATGAGGGTTTTATTTCCATATTAAATGCCATACGAAACAATCAATGTACCAGTGACATGCTCACGACCTTAAATGGTTACTATCAGCAGGACTTTGTTCCAAATGAAGAGGAGCAGTATATTACATTGACCTCCCATAATCGAAATGCTGATGAAATAAACGGAGCCAAGTTGGCCTCATTATCAGGTAAAATGTTAAATCTTAAGGCTGTTGTCAAAGATGATTTTGCGCAGGGGTCCTACCCTGCTGAAGAAACGTTGTCTTTAAAAATAGGGGCGCAGGTGATGTTTATTCGAAACGATTCGGGAGATGAACGTAAATATTACAATGGAAAGATCGGTACGGTAAAGGACATCGATACGGTACAGGGCACAGTAACAGTTACATTTCCTGATGGGTCGGAATCTGTAACGGTAAAAAGAGAGACTTGGGAGAATATTCGGTATAATTACGACAAGGGGCAAGATCAGATTAAGGAGGAGATATTGGGTACATTTTCGCAATTTCCACTTCGACTGGCCTGGGCTATCACCATTCATAAAAGCCAGGGCTTAACTTTTCAAAAAGCAATCATCGACGCAGGGACCTCTTTTGCCGCGGGACAGGTGTACGTTGCATTGAGCCGTTTAACGAGTTTAGATGGGCTTGTATTAAAATCGATCATCCCTTCTTATGCTATCCGTACAGATTACCAAGTTGTCGAATTTGCGCAGCGTGCTCAGGGACAGGTTGATGTAAATGAGATTTTGGAGCAATGCCAGCGGAATTATCTTGGCCAGATTTTAATGCATGGTTTCCGTTGGGACGGTCTATTGGCCGAGACTTCGGAGCTGCTGAAATCACTTGAAGAGCGTAATATTGATGGAAAGGAACAAGCAGTACTATTCTTTCAACAATTGGTCAAGCACCTTCAGACCCAGGAGAAAGTTGCACATAAGTTTATTGTTGTATTGTATGATTTGTTGCGGGATAAAAACGCGATCGACTATGATGTAATTTGTGAACGTTCTACTGCTGCGGTCAATTGGTTTTTACCGAAAATGGATGTAGATCTGATTGAGGCCTTAACCAAACATATTGAAGAGTATCAGATACGAAAACGTACGAAGAAATATATTGATGAGTTAAAAGCACTATTGCTTGATTACAAGCGAAAACGCGAGCAGTTGCAGCATTGTCTGCTTATTGCTGAAACGCTTTCAAAACGGGAAGATTTTCAAACAGCGATGCTCGATGTTGCTGCCAGTGTGAAGACCAAAGAAAAAGACGAATTGGCTGCACAAAGTGCAGATGAAGAAGGACCTAAGAAGTTGGATACAAAGGAGATTTCCTTAGAAATGGATGGGATGAGTATTGCTGATATAGCTGTTAAGCGCGGGATGGTCGCTGGTACGATATATGGACATTTAATTAACTTTGTTGGTACGGAAGTGGAAGCAACAGAGTTGATCGAGCAGGATAAGTTGGATCGTATTCTTGGTGTTATTCGTGCAAATCCGGATAAGTCTTCTTCGGAACTTAAAATGCTTTTGGGGGCAGATATTGATTATCCGGATATTAAAATTGGACAAAAAGTTTTGGGATTGTAGGCAATAAAAATTTATAGCGTATATTTGTAACAAATTGTGTGATATAGTTTGTTGAAAGCCCATTGATAACCTTAAGATTGCTTATGGAAAACAAGAAAGATCCTAACAAGTGGCTTGTGCTGACGACTATTTCAACCCAGATGGTTTTTACCATTTACGCATTTTATTTATTAGGGGATTGGCTGGACGGTAAGTTTCATGCTGAGAACCAACTATGGATGAAGATCTGTACTCTTGGAGGGATTGGAATTTCTCTATATCAAGTCATTAGACAAGTGAATCGATTAAACGATAGATGATAGTATATATAAAGCAGGCCCTTATTTTATTTTTTGTTGCGGTATTAATTTTTGCCGTTCATTTCTTTTTGTTAAAGTCTTTTGATGGTATACATTCCCTGGAAGATCTACATTTTCCATTGTATGAAATTTATATTTTTCAACTGATATTATCCGTGATCATCATGGTGGGGATAAGTTACTGTTCGCAGAAATTTCCGCAATATGTTGGTTTTGTTTTCTTGGGATTATTGACTTTAAAGTTTGTCCTAAATTATGTTTATATCCATAATGGGTTGGCAAAACCGCAGGCTGATATTTTAAAATATAACTATTTGATCGTTGTCGTTTTATTCCTTTTTTACGATGTTATATTTGCTTACAAGGCTTTAAACAAATCCTAAGGGAGAAAACGATAGTTTTTTCAAAAAAATGTAATATTAAAGTAGCTTTTGTGCTTTATATATAGTATTTTCGCAAAAAATTTTAAATAACATAATAGTAGTATCGTGAGTCTTAAAAGAACACTTCAATTTTTAGCAGTTATTCTGTTTGCAGTTGCGCCATTTTTAACAAAGGCGAATGAGGATGCACACGGAGAAAAATCGCAGGCTGAGGAAATCAATAGCCATATTGAGCATCACTTACAAGATGATTATTATTTTAGCTTCTTTTCGGATGAAGAGACAGGTAAACATTATGGTTTTTCATTGCCGGTAATTTTGATCGATAATGGCTTGAAAGTTTTTATGGCTTCGGCATTCGATCACGGTAATAAAGTTGCTGAGGTTGGCGGTCAATATTATGCATTGTATCACGGGAAAATTTATAAGACTGATGCTACTGGTAATTTGACTGGTCATGAGTATCGTAAAAATGCTGATGGTAGCTATGTTATGACTATAAATGAAGATGGAAAAGAAGAGAAAAAGGAATTTGAAACTTCCTATGTGATTGGTTCTCATGAAATTCATGATGCTGTCGATTTTCATCCATCTGTAGCGATGCCTTTAGATTTTTCGATCACTAAAAGTGTTGTTGGTTTGTTTTTGGCTGCATTTTTAATGTTTTGGGCATTTATTAGTTTGGCTAAAACATATAAAAAAGGTGCTAACAATTTACCTAAAGGTGTTGGACGTGTATTGGAGCCTTTGGTTATCTATGTACGTGATGAGATGGCTATTCCAAACATTGGTCATCGTTACAAGGAATTCATGCCTTATTTATTGTCTGTATTCTTTTTGATCTGGATTTTAAACTTGGTTGGTTTGACACCACTAGGGTTTAACGTTACAGGAAACATTACAGTAACTTTATGTTTGGCTCTTTTTACATTCTTAATTGTGAATATCAAAGCAAACGCAAACTACTGGAAGCATATTTTTTGGATGCCAGGAGTTCCGGTTCCATTTAAATTTGTTTTAGCGCCAATTGAGGTATTGGGATTGTTTACAAAACCATTCTCTTTGATGGTACGTTTGTTTGCAAATATTACAGCTGGTCACACGGTCGTAATGGGACTGATTGCAATTGTTTATTTATTGCAACACCAATTGACAGTAGTGGGTAGTATCGGTGTTTCCATGTTCTTGACAATCTTCTTGATGGTTATCGAATTATTGGTAGCATTCTTACAAGCATTTATTTTTACGATGTTGTCATCCTTATTTATCGGTATGGCTGTTGAAGAACATCACGATCATTAATTAGTAAATTTTTTAATTATTCAAATCATACATTATGTACAATTTAATTGGAGCCGGTTTAATCGTTATCGGTGCAGGTTTAGGTTTAGGTAAAATTGGTGGTTCTGCAATGGAAGCTATCGCTCGTCAACCAGAAGCAGCATCTAAAATCCAAACTGCAATGATTATCATTGGTGCCTTACTTGAAGGTTTAGCATTCGGTGCTTTATTATTAGGTAAATAGTCACAACGGTTTTATGGTATAACCTGCAACGGTTGGTTGCAGGTTATATTATTCCTGAATCTTAAAAAATAAGAATTATCATTATATAGTATAACAATGGATAAATTAATACATTCGTTTTCGTACGGTTTGTTTTTTTGGATGGTCATCGTCCTTGTGGTTATTATCTTTTTATTAGGTAAATTCGCATGGAAACCAATTGTTGATGCCCTAGACGAACGTGAAAAAGGTATTGCAAGTGCTTTGGAGGCTGCTGAAAAAGCTAAATTAGAAATGGCTCGTTTAACAAATGAGAACGAACAATTACTAAAAGAAGCTCGCGCAGAACGCGATGTTATCCTTAAGGAAGCAAAAGAACTTAAAGATAAGATTGTAGCCGAGGCAAAAACTCAGGCACAGGCTGAAGGTGCAAAATTGATTGCACAAGCAAAAATCGAGATCAACGAACAAAAGAACAAAGCTTTGGCAGAGGTTAAGTCTCAGGTTTCTTCTTTGTCTTTGGATATTGCTCGTAAAGTGTTAAACAAAGAATTTGAGGACCAAGGAAAGCAAGAAGCTTTAGTAGCAGATTTGCTTAATGACGTTAAATTGAACTAATCCGGTCACTCAAATTACGAAATAGAATTATGTCAGTATTTAAAGTAGCATCAAGATACGCTAAGTCATTAATCGACTTGGCTAGCGAGCAAGGCTCACTGGAAACAATCAAGGCGGATATGGATTCATTCATTGCTGTTTTAAAATCCAGTACAGAATTGCAAGCTGTTTTTGCCAATCCTATTGTTCCTTTGGACAAGAAGAAAAACATATTGGATGCGCTATTTAAAGATAAGATCAATCCAAATATCTTGGCATTCTTTAAGATCATGATCAATAAAGGTCGTGGCGAGATTGTTTATGCCACTGCTCAAGAATTTATTCGTGAGTACAACGAGGTAAAAGGAATTGTGAAAGCTACAGTTACATCTGCAGCGCCGCTTTCTGAAGCTAATTTGGCAGCGATGAAAGATGTACTTGCGAAAGAAACCAACGCTCAAGTGATATTGATCAATAAAGTTGATCATAGTTTGATCGGTGGATTTGTAGTCAATATCGGCGATCGCCAAATTGATGCAAGTATTGCTGGTAAGTTGAATAAATTGGAAAGATATTTGAATCAGAATAATTAATTTGTTCTGATACTTGAAGTAAAATAAATCAAAAAACCCCTTATAATAATTAAAATGATAGAGGTAAGACCAGATGAAGTTTCGGCAATTCTAAGAGAGCAATTGTCGGGCTTTAAATCAGAAGCCGAACTAGAGGAAGTGGGTACCGTACTTGCTGTGGGTGACGGTATTGCTCGTATTTACGGCTTAACTAAAGTTCAGTCCGGTGAGTTGGTTGAATTTGATAACGGATTACAAGGTATTGTATTAAACTTAGAAGAAGACAACGTTGGTGTTGTACTTTTAGGTCCTTCTGATGAGATCAAAGAAGGAGATACTATTAAACGTACCAACCGTATTGCATCCATCAAAGTTGGTGAAGGCTTGTTGGGACGTGTTGTAAATACTTTAGGTCAACCAATCGATGGTAAAGGACCTATTCAAGGAGATTTGTATGAAATGCCTATCGAGCGTAAAGCTCCAGGTGTTATCTACCGTCAACCGGTAACTGAGCCATTACAAACAGGTATCAAAGCGATCGATGCGATGATTCCAGTTGGTCGTGGTCAACGTGAGTTGGTTATTGGTGACCGTCAAACAGGTAAAACAGCTGTTTGTATCGATACAATCTTGAACCAAAAAGAATTCTATGATGCAGGAGAACCTGTATTTTGTATCTACGTTGCCGTAGGTCAAAAAAATTCTACAGTTGCGAATATCGTGCGTACATTGGAGGAAAGAGGTGCTATGGCTTATACAGTAGTTGTTGCTGCATCTGCTGCTGATCCTGCTCCACTTCAGTTCTATGCGCCAATGGCAGGTGCTGCTATCGGAGAGTTTTTCCGTGATACAGGCCGTCCAGCATTGATCGTTTATGATGATTTGTCTAAACAAGCGGTAGCTTACCGTGAGGTTTCGTTATTGTTACGTCGTCCACCGGGCCGCGAAGCATACCCAGGTGACGTATTTTATCTACACAGCCGTTTGTTGGAGCGTGCAGCGAAAATCAACTCTTCAGATGATATCGCACGCAATATGAATGATCTACCTGAATCGATCAAACACTTGGTGAAAGGTGGTGGTTCATTAACTGCGCTTCCGATCATTGAAACCCAAGCTGGTGACGTTTCAGCGTATATCCCAACCAACGTAATTTCAATTACAGATGGTCAGATCTTCTTGGAGTCTAACTTGTTTAACGCAGGTATCCGTCCAGCGATCAACGTAGGTATCTCTGTATCTCGTGTAGGTGGTAATGCGCAGATCAAACCGATGAAAAAGGTATCCGGTACATTAAAGTTGGATCAAGCTCAGTACCGTGAATTGGAAGCTTTTGCGAAATTCGGTTCTGATCTAGATGCTGCTACTAAATCTGTCTTGGATAAAGGTGTTCGTAACGTTGAGATCTTGAAACAAGGTCAATACTCTCCGGTTTCTGTTGAGAAGCAAGTGGCGATCATTTATATCGGAACTAAAGGTTTATTGCGTAATGTTCCTGTAAATAAAGTGAGAGAATTTGAAGAAGAATTCTTGACTCAATTGGAACAACGTCATCCAGAAGTATTGTCAGCTTTTAAAGCGAATAAGTTCTCCGATGAATTAACTGCAGTATTAGAAACAGTAGCTAAGGATTTAGCATCAAAATATTAATAGTAATGAGTATTTGGTATTGAGTCTATCGACAAGGCTCGATACTCAATACTAGGTACTTAATACTTAAAACAAATATGGCAAATTTAAAAGAAGTAAGAAACCGGATTACCTCGGTATCATCAACACAGCAGATCACGAAAGCTATGAAAATGGTTTCGGCTGCTAAATTGAAGCGCGCTACTAACGCTATCTTACAATTGCGCCCATATGCGAATAAACTAAGAGATATTTTGGCGGATGTTTCTGCGAGTGTTGAGGGAAGTAACTCTCCTTTTACAGTAGACCGCGAGCCAAATAAGGTGTTGATCGTTGTTGTTTCTTCTAATAGAGGTTTGGCTGGAGCATTCAACGCAAATGTTATCAAAGCGACTAATAACTTGATCTTTAACAAATATGCCGAGCAACATGCAAAGGGTAATTTGAGTATCATTGGTATTGGTAAAAAGGGTTATGACTTCTACTCGAAACGTAACTTCAATATGGTAGCTAATCACTCTGATTTGTTTTCTGATTTAAATTTTGGTTCTGTATCTGTGGTGACTGAATTTATCATGGAACAATTCAAAGAAGGTAATTTTGATCGTGTTGAAGTGGTCTATAATCAGTTCAAAAATGCAGCAGTTCAAGAGTTGACTGCAGAGCAGATTTTACCATTATTACCTGCGGAGGAAAACAAGCAACATACGCATAAAGCAAAAATAGAAGCTGAGGTGGATTATATCATCGAGCCTTCCAAAGAGAAGATTATCGAGGAGTTGATTCCTAAAGCAATCAAGATTCAATTATACAAAGCTGTTTTAGATTCGAATGCCTCTGAACATGGAGCACGTATGACGGCAATGGATAAAGCTACAGAGAATGCTGGTGACTTAATCAAATCACTTAAGCTATCTTACAACCAGGCACGTCAAGCTGCAATTACAACAGAATTGACGGAGATCGTATCTGGTGCAGCAGCATTATCAAACGGATAATTTTTTTATTCCGAAATATATAGAAAAAGGGCTAATCACACATGATCAGCCCTTTTTCTATATACGCTATTATCTACCATCGAATTAAGGCTGAACCCCAGGTAAATCCTGCTCCAAAAGCTGCCAAACATACGAGATCACCGTCTTTAATCTTTCCTTCTTCCCAAGCCTCGCATAGTGCTATCGGTACAGAAGCCGCAGTGGTATTCCCATATTTCTGAATATTGTTGAATACCTGATCTTCCCTTAATCCAAGAGTTTTCTGTACAAATTGCGAAATGCGAAGATTGGCCTGGTGTGGAATCAATAAATCGATATCACTGGTTTTTAAATTATTTTTTGCCAGCGCTTCATGAATGACCTCAGGAAATTTGACAACAGCTTTTTTGAAGACGGCCTGGCCATCCATATTTGGAAACGCAGTTCCATCTTCGAGCATCTCTTTGGTCATTAATAATCCGCCCAATTCCTGATCCGGCCAATTGGGCATTTTATCTAACCAAATTCCACTGGAAGCTCCGGGGTAATACATCGCTAGCTTTTCGGCTTCGGCTCCATCTGAATGTAAGTGCGTGCTCAGGATTCCTTTGCCATTTTCGGTTGTAGGCTGCACAACTACTGCTCCGGCACCATCTCCGAAAATCACGGAAACGGCTCGTCCTCTCGTAGAAAAGTCAAGCGCAAAAGAGTGTTTCTCCGAACCAACCACTAGCACATTTTTGTACATCCCTGTTTTGACAAATTGATCGGCAATAGAAAGCGCATATATAAAACCAGAACATTGGTTTCTAATATCCAGTGCCCCGATCTCCTTCATCTTCATTTCCCGTTGCAGTAGAACGGCGCAGCCCGGGAAATAATAATCTGGCGATAAGGTGGCAAAGATGATGAAGTCGACATCTTCAGGTGTAATATGGGCTCGTTCGATGGCAATTTTAGCTGCTTCGACCCCCATAGTGGTGGTGGTTTCGCCTATTCGGTCTGCATATCTACGTTCTTTAATGCCAGTTCGTTCTTGAATCCATTCGTCACTGGTATCCATAAAGCGTGTTAGGTCATTATTGGTATATACGTTTTTTGGGACGTAATAGCCAATTCCTGCAATTTTTGACTGTAACATAATAAATTCCTCTAATTGATTGTATTCTTCCCTTTTATATTATCGTTAATTTAGAAAAAAATATTCTATTTTTGCAGCATGGGTACCCAAACTGCTGAAGAAACCTTTACGTTAGAAGAGATATTAGCCTCTGTGAAAGAGTCTAATCGCCTCATTTTGTGGAATGATGAAACCAATACGTTTGAACATGTGATTCATTGTCTCATCTATCATTTACAATATACCGAGAAGCAAGCTGAGAAGATTGCCTGGAAAGTACATACTGAGGGGAAATGTGCTGTACTGGAGGGTACTTATACGGAGATGGAGATCTATCGTAAAATTCTGAAAGCCGAGGGATTGACTGTTTCTGTGGAGTAATTTGCTATTCTTTTGTTACCGTAATAATATGGTTACGCTTCAATTTTGTCTGTAAGTTTTAGTTTTCTTTGCACTATAACTTATAAACTAAGCTGAAGCATGTTTTTTTACGCTAAATCGTTTAAATCTTTCTTATTTGTATTCTTTTTACCTGTTGTTCTTTTTGCTCAAACAGGTCAAATCAAAGCTATTTTAGTCGATAGCGAAACTTCTAAACCTATTTCATCGGCTAGTGTCGCGCTCTTGGACGCCTATAGTAACGTCTTTGTTAAGGGGGGACAGTCTGTATCCCAAGGATTCCTTTTGTTGTCTGATATTAAACCTGGTAAATATAATGTCCGTATTACTTATGTTGGCTACGAGACACAAACCATTGATAGTATAGAGGTCTTAGGAAGTAAAAGCAAGGACTTAGGTCGAATTGCTTTGAAATCTACAGGTAATATGTTGAACGAAGTTGTTATTGAAGGAAGAGCTCCTGCCATGCAAATTGGTATAGACCGTAAAACCTTCAATGTTGGCGAGAGTTTGGTCAGCGCGGGTGGAACAGCGACCGATGTGCTTGCGAATGTCCCCACTTTGCAAGTTGATCAGGATGGATCGGTCAGTTTGCGTGGATCAAGTAGTGTGAAGATTTTAATCGACGGACGGGAGTCTGCCTTAGCAGGAAATGATGTAACTTCTTTGCTTCAGAGTCTACCTGCCAATTCAATTGAAAAAGTTGAAGTCATCACAAATCCATCCTCTAAATATGATGCAGAGGGCCAAACTGGGATTATCAATATCGTTTTAAAGAAAAATATTCGAACAGGGCTGAACGGATCGATAAATACATCCGCTGGTTCTTATGATAATTATATGGCTGGTATAACATTGAATTATCGTGATCGGAAATTCAATTACTTCGGATCCTATAACTTCAATAAACGAAACATGTTGGGAAGTGGGAAAACGGACAACAGGTTTTTTGGGGATAGCACGCGTAATTATAGCGAATCCGAATCGTCAAGAAAGGGCAATAGCCATACGGTAAAAGCTGGGTTTGATTATAATATGACAGACCGTACTTCATTGAGTTTTTCGGGTAATTTAAGTATACGTGATAACAAGCGAATAGAAGACTTGAATTACGAGTTCTTTAAGCAATCGCAGATGACAGGAACGAGTGTTCGAAATTCAACACAATTTGAAGATGATCTTGGTTATGAATTAAACGCCGATTTTAGACATCAATTTAAGCGAGAAGGAGAGGAGTTGACGGGGAATGCAAGTTATGGGAGAGATAAGGAAGATGGTACAAATGATTTTTCTCAAAATTACACCGATGGGCGGAAGGCCACCTCACGGAAGAATGTTACGTCTGAGGATGGTAAGAATATCAATCTTCAATTGGATTATGTTTTACCTTTCTCCGAGGTAAGCAAATTCGAGGCAGGCTACAGGTCTCAAATCAGAAAGTCATTTGATACACAATTTTCCAGATCACTCGATTCTTTAGGTAATTATGTGCCGGATTATAGAATCAGCAACGATTTTGATTTTACGAGTACTGTCCATGCGATTTATGCGAATTATCAAAATAAATTAACAGATAAAATTGGCTATCAAATTGGACTCCGGGGAGAGCAATTTGAACTCAAGTCCACCTATTTCTCCAAGGATCCAGCTGCAGTGGAAACGGAATCCAATGCTAAACAGAAATTTTTCAGGTTATATCCAACACTGTTTTTAACCTACGATGTTGGTGAAAATGGGGATAAAGTTCAATTTAGCTACTCGCGCCGTGTTCAACGGGCTCGTGGTTGGCAAGTTAACCCATTTTTAAACGTATCCGATGATTTGAATTATCGTCAGGGAAATCCGAATCTGAAACCGGAAGATGTACACAGTTTGGAAATGAGCTTTGCCAAAACCTTTGGTAAAGTAAACCTCATATCTTCTGCCTATTTCAATCACGCAAGTGAGGTTATTCAGCCATTTGTTTACAAGATAGAGGATGGAAGAACATACAGTAGATGGGAGAATATGACCAGTCGTAATCTTTCGGGTTTTGAGTTTATTTCAAAAGTCAACGCAACGAAGGATTTTGACTTTACATTTAATCTCAATTTGATCCACATTCAGTATAATGCAAACCCGGACTACGATATTAAAGAACGAAAGGATTTCGCTTATAATGCTAATCTGACCGCTAATTATCGTTTTACACCAACGTTTTCTGCTCAAATGAGAGGCGAGTATAATTCTTCGCGTGTAATGGCTCAGGGGCAGATGAATGCCATGAAAGGTATGGATCTAGCCTTAAAAAAAGATGTGTTCAAGAAGAAAGCTTCAATTATGTTGAATG
The DNA here is from genome assembly GCF_002472745.1 of Sphingobacterium sp. UBA7253. Classification (NCBI taxonomy): domain Bacteria; kingdom Pseudomonadati; phylum Bacteroidota; class Sphingobacteriia; order Sphingobacteriales; family Sphingobacteriaceae; genus Sphingobacterium; species Sphingobacterium sp. UBA7253. The sequence goes on from NZ_DKSP01000056.1 coordinate 24,315, forward strand.
TGAGAGATGTATTTAATTCGCGAAAAATGAATGGTGTGACGGAGACTGCTCAACTTATATCAGATTTTGAGCACCGTTGGATGAAGAGGATGGTAACCTTATCACTTTCCTATCGGTTTGGTAGCCAAGATTTAAACAAATCAAAGAAAAAAGTGTCGAATACAAATGAAATGGGTGGCGGAGAGGAATATTAAAAAATATTCCTCTTTATACACTCAAATGCTTAAATTTAATTTTAAAACAAACCTAAAACTAAAAAGAATGAAGTTATTAAAAACAGTTCTTGCGGTATCGGTGATTGCTTTTTCAGCACATCTTAATACTGCCGTAGCGCAAGCAAAAAAAGAGGTTCCTGCTTACAAAATCTTAGATTTACCCCGTGTAGATATCAAGAAATTTAAAAAGAATAAAGCTGGGGCCTATGTTATTTTTGATGGTACTTCCATGGAAGGCTGGAGAGGATATGATAAGACAGTAGTGCCAAAAAGATGGGTAATTAATGAGGGAGCGATCAAATTTGATAGTCAAGCCAATGTTGGTAAAGAAGAAGGTGGTGACTTGGTCTTTGCTCATGATTTCAAGAATTTCGAATTGGAGATGGAATGGAAAGTTGCTAAAGGAGCAAATTCAGGTATCTTCTTTTTAGCGAAGGAAGTGGAAGGACAACCGATTTATATCTCGTCTCCAGAATGTCAGGTTTTGGACAATGAGAACCATCCTGATGCTAAAATGGGTGTAGATGGAAACCGTAAATCGACATCATTGTACGATATGATCCCTGCTAAGCCTCAGAATGGTAAACCGTATGGCGAGTGGAATAAAGTTAAGATCAGAGTAAACAATGGCAAGGTAGAGCATTTTCAAAATGGTGTAAAGGTTGTTGAATATACATTATGGGATAAGTCCTGGATTGATTTATTGCAAAAAAGTAAATTCAGTGAGGAAAAATGGCCTTTGGCTTTTGAATTGTTGAGCCATGTTGGTGGCGATAGCAAATCGGGGCTTATCGGTCTTCAGGATCATGGAAATGATGTATGGTTTAAGAATATTACCGTTAAGGTTCTAAAATAGAAAAAGTAGCTTTAAGCTGCTTTTTCTATTTTCTATAGTATCGATTGTAATTCTTTCAAGTCGATAATCATATGTGATACATCGTCTGGTTTTTCAATAACATTTGGGTTAAAGAAAATGGCGTCCATGCCTACATTTACGGCTCCACGGATGTCGGCGTCAAGGTTATCTCCGATCATCAGTGATTGCTGGGCTTGCGCTTGAGCAGTCGTCATAGCAAACTCAAATATTCGGGGATCCGGTTTATTCACACCGATGACTTCTGAAATAAAAATATGTTTGAAGTATTTGTTTAGGTTGCTCTTTTCCAGTTTGGTCTCACAGGCCTCTTTAAAACCATTAGATATCAGGTGAAGATTGTATCTGTCACCCAAATAAGCCAAGGTTTCATGTGCATGGGGAAACAGGTTTGTTTTTTTTGGACAGATAGCGAGATACTCCAGTTCGAATTCTTCAGGAAACAACTCTGGATCCACACCGAGCTCGGTAAAGGTATCTGCAAAGCGAGCTTTCCTGAGTTCTGGTTTTGAAATCTTTCCGTGATGATAGAGTCCCCAAAGTCGATGATTGTTAACTGTATAAGTTTCTATAAAACGAGTGGATGACTCTTGATTAAACAAGTGATCAAACTTGTATTTAAAATATAGCTCGTGCAGACTTTCTTCGGCATTTTTATCAAAATCCCATATGGTATGATCTAGGTCGAAGAAAATGTCTTTTTTCTCGTGATTAAACATATGCAAAATTAAAACAAATTAACCTGAAATTCCAAGTCAGTTAGGTTATCTAGTGATGAAATTAAAAGTCACTTTTATCGATATCGGGTCTCCGATGGTTTATATGACTGTTTGGTGATTTTAGTCTTATTGCGAATCGGTTAATTTTCTTCTTTGTGTCATAATCCTTCGGATATTTCCGAATACATGGGTGAATACCTATTTTTGTCACATGAAGAAAGCGCTGTTACTCTTTTATTTTCTATTGTTCTATGCGGTTATGCAACTGATATGGTGGGGGGTGATGTTTATCCGTTTTGATCCGAGTAAAAAGAACATGATCATAGGAGAGGGAATATTCTTCTTGATTATTTTCTTGTGGGGTGCATGGCGGTTGAAGCGGCTGGTTGAGAGGGAGCAGAAACTGCTTCAACAACAGCAGAACTTTCTTTTGGCTATTACGCATGAACTTAAATCGCCATTGGCTTCCGTCAAATTGTATATTCAAACTATTTTGAGGCGTGATCTTGACAAAGAGCAACAACAAACGTTCTTGAGAAACTCGCTGAAGGATATCGAGCGTTTGGATGATCTGGTGGAAAATGTATTGATGACAACCAAGTTGGACAGCCGAAATTACAGTATGCCGAAGGAGGATTTTAATTTTACTGCTTTGGTAGAACAGGTTGTAGATAGGCTTCAGAAGAATTCCTGTAGTTCACAAGTTTTGAAACCTTATTTGGAAGCGGATATCATTATTCATGCAGATAAGTTTGCGATTAGTAATGTGGTTACTAATCTGATAGAAAATGCAATTAAGTATTCGCCGGCATGTGCTATGGTGGATGTGAAATTATATACGGAGAATAATAAAATAATTTTTTCTGTTGCTGACCATGGTATCGGTATCAGTGATGAAGAGAAAAAACTTATCTTTAATAAGTTTTATCGCGTGGGAAGTGAGGCAACACGAAAAACCAAAGGCACAGGTTTGGGGTTATATATCGTGAAAACCGTATTGCAGAAGCACGACGCGACCATAAAAGTTAAAGATAACACTCCTAAAGGGAGTATTTTTGAAGTAACATTTGAAAGAAATGCAAAGTAAACAAAGAATATTACTTGTCGAAGATGAAGAACACTTGTTAGAAGCTATCAAGTTGAATCTCGAAATGGAAGGCTACCGTGTTACTACGGCTACTGATGGAAAAAAAGCACTAAAAGTCTTCAAGGAGGAACGTTTCAACTTGGTGGTTTTGGATGTGATGATTCCCGAAATTGATGGATTCCAAGTGGCTGAAACTATTCGACTGCAAAACACTGAGGTTCCTATCATGTTTTTAACTGCGAAAAATAGCAGTGAGGATCGAATTACGGGTCTTAAGAAAGGGGCGGATGATTATCTGGTAAAACCTTTCAACTTAGAAGAATTGATTCTTCGTGTTGGAAATTTGGTGCGTCGTGGCATGAAACCAGACGATTTGAAAGAACTAAATTCTTATCAAATTGGTGATAAAACGATCTATTTTAATTCGTATGAGCTACATCATGCAGATGGCACGATCACTTCGTTGACAAAGAAGGAAACCATGCTGTTGAAACTGTTGATTGAACGACGGAATGAGGCCGTATCCCGGGAACAAATATTGGAGACCGTATGGAATTACGATGTTTACCCATCTACACGTACCATCGACAATTTTATCTTAACCTTCCGGAAATATTTCGAACCAGATCAAAAGCATCCGATTTATTTCCATTCTATCAGAGGTGTTGGTTATAAGTTTACCGACAATAACGCATAGGTAGAAAGAGATGATGACAATCAGGGCTAGAATAGCCGTTATTTTTATTGCTGCATTATTTTTGGGCTATGGCTTATACCAAGGGCATTATCAAACTGCTGTACTGATAGCAGGCGGAATAGGCTACTTGATTTGGAGTCATTTTAGAGAAGGGTCCGTTTTTTTGGCAACGCAGGCTTTTCATAGGCAAGATTATGAAAAGACAAAAAATTTGCTAGCTGAGATAAAGAATCCGGACGCACTTCGTAAAGGCAGACGTAATTTCTATGAATTTATGATGGGAAATATTGCGCTTAAAGAGGAACGTGTCGATGAGGCCGAATATCATTTTCAGCTAGCTTCACGTCTGCCTTGGAAAAAAGATAATGAAAAGGGTATGGTGATGATTAATCTGGCAAATATAGCGCTGCGAAAGTTGGATTATGAAAGAGCGAGAGCTTATACAGATGTTGCCAATAAGTTACATCTGACGGCTAGACAGAACAGCATTATTACAAAAATAGAAAACGAAATTTCAAAACATTTATAGTGAGTACTACTTTACAAAACGACTTATTGATTAAAGCTGCATTTTCGCAGCAAACGGAAAGACCTCCTGTGTGGATGATGCGTCAAGCTGGACGCTTTATGAAGGAATATTGGGATATCAAGAATAAATATTCCTTTTTGGAGATGTGCAAAACACCAGAAATTGCTGCGGATGTCACTATGCTTCCGGTAGATTTGTTAGGCATTGATGCAGCTATTTTATTTTCTGATATTTTAGTTACAGCTGAAGCCATGGGAGGGGATTTGTCCTTTGAACAAGGTGTAGGGCCTCGTTTTTCTAATCCTGTTCGTTCTGTAAAGGATGCTGAAGATTTGTCTACCAACTGTTTGGATAAATTACAGTATGTTGCTGATGCAATCAAGGTCATTCAACAACGTCTTGACAGCCGTATCCCTTTGATTGGTTTCGCGGGAGCACCATTTACAATTTTAAGTTATTTGGTTGAAGGTGGATCTTCAAAAGATTTTAAGTTAACGAAGTTGATGTTGAATAATCAGCCTGAGTTGGCACATATGATCCTTCAAAAGATCGCAGATGTAACGGTTGAATATCTTAACATGCAGATCGCAGCTGGAGTAAATGCAATTCAATTATTTGATAGCTGGGCCCTGGCTTTATCCTGGAATGATTACCGTGATTTTTCGCATTATTATAATAAGCAGATTATCGCTAAGTTGAACCGTAAGGATATTCCTGTCATTTCCTTTTGTAAAGGATCTTCTGTTTTTGCACCAATGATGGTCGAAGCGCAACCTGATGTTGTTTCTATCGATTGGAATGCAGATTTAAAAAATATTAAACAATCTCTGCCACAGGGTATTGCTGTTCAAGGAAATTTGGATCCATTTGTTTTGTATGCAGATAAACCTGTTATCAAGAAGAAGATTATCGAATTATTTGAGCGCATGAGAGGTGAAAATGGTTTTATCTTTAACTTGGGACATGGTATCATGCCAGATATTCCTTTTGATAATGTAAAATATGCCATTGAGGTTGTAAAGGAATTTAGCTATTAGTTTGCTATCTACTTCAAAAACAAAAACGACTTGCCTTTCGCAGGTCGTTTTTGTTTGCCCTATATTTAATCTATTTCGGTTGATATAGCACTTTTGTATATTGGATGTAAGATTTGCGCAATTGATGTTTGGACGTATTGAATGCTATTAACTTTTCTTATTTTTGTAACTATGGTCTATTTATATGCAAAAGCAGTTCATATTATCTTTGTGATTTGTTGGATGTCAGGTCTGTTTTATATGCCTCGACTCTTTATATATCATACAGAAGCTAAGGACAAGAGTCAAGAAGCGTTTGATGTTTTGCATAAAGAATTCAGTAAGATGGAAAAATTACTGTGGTGGGTTATTACTACTCCTGCGATGTACATCACTGTCTTTTCTGCACTAGTTATGTTATGCTATTCTCCTGGTTTATTATCCATGGGGTGGATGCATGTAAAACTGACATTCGTTCTGGGAATGATTATCTATCATTTTACCTGCCAGAAGATTATGTTCAAATTGAGTCGTCAAGAATCCAAATTAACTTCAACAAATCTCCGTTTGTTTAATGAAGTCGCAACAGTTTTATTATTCGCTATTGTTTTTACTGTTGTCTTAAAATCGGCACTGAACTGGATATTTGGCGTTTTGGGACTCTTAATTTTATCCATTGCTTTAATGATGGCCGTAAAACTTTATAAGAAGTACCGGAACAAGAAAGCATAACAAAATGTTAAATTCTTTGGTTTCTTAATCCTTTTTTATTCTGTGTAGTCGAAGGATTATAAATTGAATCGGATTATGTACAGGAAAATTTTGGTTATGGTCTCGTTGCTTATTGTCGCAACGGCTGGGTTTGCGCAGCGATACAGACCTTTTGGAGGGGCATTAAACATCTATTCTACAGATGTCCCATTTTTTCTTTATATCAACAACGTTTTGTATAATAATAGGGCTTCCACGGATATTAGGGTATCCAATTTGACGAGTCGTCGTTATGATTTGCGTATTGTATTTGCTGACAGACAGCAACGCACATTGAATGGCAGTGGTGTGCAACTTGTCAATAGAAATGGACAGTATATGAATGTGGTATTTTCTGTCAGTAGCAGAGGCGGAAATAGGGGGATTATCCTGGAATCCATGAATCCTGTAGATCGGTATAACAACGGTAATTATCGTGAGGATTTACCGTATAATAACCGGGATGGATATAGTAATGAACAAGGTAATGAGCGATACAGACAATCGGAAGATCGTGATGATTTGCCAAACAATAATCGTGGGGGATATAATAATGATCAATATAGGCAGTCAGAAGACGCTAAGGTTTATCGTAACGGTGTAGCGAATCAAGGAGGATATGCTGAAAATGAAGATAATGATCTGTCTGATGCCGGAGTAATGAATAAGACGAATTCCAATCGATTGAACGATCTATTAAATCAGAAGGAAAACGATCAGGATAGACTTGCTGTAGCTGCTCAGGAATTAAAAAGTATGCATCTAAGTGTTAGTGAAATTGTTGATTTAATGGAACTTTTTATACGAGATGATAATAAACTGGCCTTTGCCAAATATGCTTATCCAACCTGTGTGGATAAACAGAATTATGAGAAAGTAGGGGACGCCTTATCGTTCAGTTCAACAAGGGAAAAGCTAGTGGATTTTTTGAAAAAATAAAAGGAGCATTTTGCTCCTTTTTTATTCACCGCCAAAGCAGATATATTTTAATTCCATATATTCATCCAAACCGTATTTAGATCCTTCACGACCTACACCAGATTGTTTTACTCCACCAAAAGGAGCTGCTGCATTTGAAATAAGGCCTGTATTGATACCTACCATGCCAGCTTCTAGCTGTTCAGCAACACGAAAACAGCGATTTATATTTGTACTATAAAAATAGGAGGCTAGCCCAAATTCAGTCGTATTGGCCATTGCTATTCCTTCTTCTTCTGTCTTGAAACTGAAAAGGGCGCAAATTGGACCAAAAGTCTCCTCGCGGAATATAAGCGCTTCTTTCGGGACGTTGGTCAGCACAGTTGGCTGGAAAAATAGATCTTTGATGACCTTTCCTCCAGTAGCCAATTCGGCACCATGATTTAATGCGTCTTGTACATGATGCTGTACTTTTTCTAGCCCTTTTGCATTGATTAAAGGACCTACCTGGACGCCTTTGTCAAGTCCATTACCAACTTTCAATTTGCTGACAGCATGGCTAAGTTTCAATGAAAACTCATCATAGACATCTTCTTGTATTAGAAATCTATTGATGGAAACGCAAGTTTGCCCTGAGTTTCTAAATTTTCCGGCAAGCGCTCCTTCGACAGCAGCATCAATATCCGCATCGTTAAAAACCAAAAAGGGAGCATTACCACCGAGCTCCATAGATACTTTTTTAATGTTAGAGGCTGATTGTTCTATGAGTGTTTTTCCGACTTCGGTAGAGCCTGTGAAAGATAGTTTTCTTATCAGGTCGTTTGTAGCTAGTTCTTTGCCGATACCAACACTATCTTTTCCTGTAATTACGTTAAAAACACCCTTCGGAATCCCTGCATCTTCAGCCAGTTTAGCCAATGCTATAGCAGAAAATGGGGTTTGGGAGGCCGGTTTTAGCACAACGGTACAACCAGCCACCAAAGCTGGAGCAACCTTTCGGGTGATCATCGCTAAAGGAAAATTCCAGGGTGTAATTGCGGCTACGACACCTACACCTTGCCTAATCGTTATCATTCTACTTCCTTTTTTATGGGTAGGTATGGTTTCACCATAGGCTCTTTTTCCTTCTTCTGAAAACCATTCTACGAAAGAACTACCGTAGTCAACCTCTACCCTCGATTCGCTTAGCGGTTTGCCGCTTTCTAGGGTCATGATTTCCGCAAGATCGTCTTTATAGTGTTGAATAAGATCGTACCATTTGCGGACAATGTTGCAACGTTCCAGTACCGTTGTGTTTTTCCAGCTTTTCCATGCCTTGTCAGCATCAATTATGGCTTTAGTACAGTCAACTACTTTTAAATCTGGCAACGAAGCAATAACTTTTCCTGTTGCAGGATTTACCACATCAAATGTGTGTTTTGACTTGATAAATTTCCCATTGATATAGGCACTGTCAATTAAAAGTGTATTTTTCATCGATGTAAATTTAATTGTCACAAGTATAATTAGAAGATTTCTGAACTAAACTTCACTTCAATAAGATTACTGTTTGTTCAAATGAATCTTTCTCGCTCAGATTTTGAAGGTATCGTACAAAATTCATTTTTTCCAAACCATCGATAGCGGTTTTTAGCAAAATAATCATAAAGCGCATCTCTCCACGAAAGTGGTAAAATCTTTAGTAAATAACATGTAATGTAAGGGAAGCCCAATTGCTTACAAATCTTTAAAATAGCTTCACTTTTGAGATAGGTACCAGCTGGAGATAGGAAAACGATGGAATCAGTATTTTTGGGAATATTTGTTAGCGCCGTCCGGGCAAATTCAGACTGCAAGGAACTAAATAAGAATTTCTTTCTGCGATCGATCCTTAATAATAGTTGAACAAAGTGATTACAGATCAAGCAATCACCATCGAAAAAGATGATATATCTCCCTTGTTGTTCCATATTATAAAGTTACTTCTATTTATTGAAAGTACTGCCATAACAAGATCATAAATGGAAGCGATTTTATCATCATTGGGGTTTAATTCTCTATGTTAAAAAAGGCGGTGTTTCCAATAGAAACACCGCCTTTTTTACTTCCTTTTTATAGATTTTTCATGATTGTATGTCCCATACGATCTCTTTTAGTTTTTAAGTACTCTTCATTAAAGGGATTTGCCGTTATTTCAATAGGTACATTTTCTATGATTTCAAGACCATAACCTACTAGGCCAGCACGTTTTGTCGGATTATTTGACATAAGACGCATTTTTGTGACACCAAGGTTTCTAAGAATCTGGGCTCCTACACCGTAGTCTCTTAAATCTGCCTTGAACCCTAACTGTACATTGGCGTCTACCGTATCCAAACCATTTTCTTGTAATTTGTAAGCATGTAGCTTATTGATCAGTCCAATACCGCGACCTTCTTGATTCATATAGACAATAACACCTTTACCCTCTTGCTGGATCATTTCCATTGCTTTGTGCAATTGAGGGCCACAGTCACAACGGCAAGAACCAAAAATATCACCCGTAACACAAGAGCTGTGCACCCGTACTAAAATAGGTTCATCTTCATTCCACTCGCCTTTGTAAAGCGCTAAATGTTGTTCGCCAGTGTCTTTTTGTGTAAAGGCTTTCATTTTAAAATCACCATATTGCGTTGGCATATTAACAGTGACTTCTTCATTGATTAAAGAGTCGTGCTTAAGACGGTATTCAATTAGATCTTCAATACTAATGATCTTTAAATCAAATTTTTTAGCAACTTCCATTAGTTCCGGAAGTCTGGCCATTTCACCATCTTCTTTTAAAATCTCAACCAATACACCTGCTGGTTCAAATCCTGCTAATCGAGCGAGGTCAACTGTAGCTTCAGTGTGTCCTGTACGACGTAATACACCACCATCTTTCGCTATGAGCGGGAAAATATGTCCTGGTCTACCTAATTCTTCATAATGGATATTAGGATCGATCATTGCTTTAATTGTTTTCGAACGGTCCGATGCAGAAATACCGGTTGTACAACCATATCCCTGTAAGTCAATGGAAACTGTAAAGTTCGTTTCATATACCGCTGTATTCTGTCCCACCATTAAGTCAAGGTGTAATGCATCTGCTCTTTCTTTAGTAATTGGGGCACATACTAGTCCACGACCGTGAGTCGCCATAAAGTTGATGATTTCGGGAGTTGCATTGCGGGCAGCAGTGACAAAGTCTCCTTCATTTTCGCGATCTTCGTCATCCACGACGATTACTACTTTTCCTGCCTGTATATCAGCGATCGCTTCTTCGATCGTGTTTAATTTGAAATCCATTTATTGATATATTGTAATTGGTACAAAGTTAGTGTAGAATCTAAATTTATTTATAATAGCGTTGTCACAATCTAATGTGATTCTTTTAATTTATTCTTTTTTGCAAGCTTTTCCTTAATCCACTTCCAAGCGGCTTCTACTTTTAATTTATATTGATCAATATCAAATAAGGCAGAATCAGTTGTCGACTTGTACGTTAGAAAAGCGGCTAATGGTGTTAAGACAATAATGGCCATCCACATGCCTACGGCTGATGATATGGCACCATCTTTCGCTGTTTTTTCTGCTACTGTGGAGATAATGTGATAGATCAGAAAGAAAATGATGGCCATCACGACCGGAAGACCAAGTCCACCTTTTCTGATAATGGCTCCTAGTGGAGCTCCGATTGCAAATAGTAAAAGACAGGAGACAGCTAGGGTAAACTTGCGATGCCATTCAATCCGATAGCGTATATCTTTCGATTTGTAATCTTTAAACTCAAGTGTACGTCCATTCAGATCTTCCTTTAAATAATTCAATTGGTTTAATGCATTCATGGTGATCTGTGCCCGTTGTTCTTGGGGAACCAGATCGGTAAGCAAATTTTTAAAAGGTTTGATCTTAGTTTCTTTGACCTTTGGCTGTCCAGGTTGATTCGCACTAAAATATTTCGAATAGATATTATATCGGGTGTCTAATGTACGGACGATCGCTTTTCCCATACTGTCTATCTTAATATGGTTGGAATCGATGTACATGTCTAACTGTTTCAGGTTTAACATGGCGTGGTGGCTCTTGAAGAGATTTTCATCCGTTTTACCTTGTTGAAAACTTCCCATATCAAACTTTTGCTCTGTTTCCTTGAACTTAAATCGCGTAAATTGCTGACGTGGATCGTAGGTTTTGGAGTTTTTAGTCCGTGCTTCCTCATAGCGGATACCATCCTTAAGTTTTAGGATCATATAATTGTTGTCAGGAGAGTTATAGATATACCCTTCTTTCGCCATAAGTACATTATTGGCTGTGTTACCGCCACGATGATCATAAATCATCAAGTCATAGAGAATTGTTCCCGCTTTATTTTTTCCTTTAGCGCGGATCGAGTAACCTGGGATGGTGTTGTTAAAGATTCCGGGTTTGATGAGGAAATCTGCCTTTTTATTACGTACATCAGTAAGTAGCGTACCCATTTTTAGATTCACTACGGGGAGAATATAGTCGGAGAACAGAAAAGAACTTGTTGCGAAAATTGCAACGAGTATAAATAGTGGGGTCATCGCTTTACGTAAAGATACGCCCGCAGCTTTGATCGCAACTAATTCATAGCTTTCACCCAGATTTCCGAAAGTCATAATGGAGGAAAGGAGCATGGATAAAGGCATTGCCATTTGGATTTGAACAACGCATTGATATCCAATTAGCTCCATGATCGTATACCATTCAAATCCTTTTCCAATCAAATCATCAATGTACTTGAATAGGAAAAGCATCAATAAGACAAACATCACAATAAAGAATGTGACAATAAATGGTTTTATGAAAGCTTGAAGAATAAGTAAATGAACCTTTTTCATCCGTGACGCAAAGCAAATTGATGCCTTTACATTAAGGCATCTTCCAACTAAGGAGCTCCAGCTGGAGCTCTTAGTGGAAATATATTGCAAAGATAGGCTTTTTTATGCACCTATAACACTTTGAAGATAGACTATTGAATTTTTCCAAATTAACTTTCTATTTTCAAGGTCTTCTTCTTTAGCGTAATCTGTTATTTTAAGAGCAACATCATTTGTTAGCTCGTCTTGATCGATCTCCAGATCGAAATAATAGGGATCATCATCGAGCCATTTAAAGCGTACAGATTTATTTTCTCTCGATGCTACAATTTTTGCTCGGTGAGGTTCATCATCCCAAATGAAAGTATAAACGGTGTCTTTATAGTTTACATCATCTGCAAACCATTGTGCCAATTCGTTTGGTTCTTGCAAATACGGAAATAAAATTCTAGGTGAAGAGTTGATGATATATTCTAGTTGGAATTTTATTTTATCTGCCATAAAAATGTTTTTTTAAATTTTAGTTTGTTTAAATCAAAAATAAGCTATATTTGCATTCCCAAAATGGCGGGGTAGCTCAGATGGTTAGAGCGTTGGATTCATAACCCAAAGGTCGGCAGTTCGATTCTGCTCCCCGCTACAAATCTCTTCCAAAATTGCTTTTTACTGCATCAACTTATTATTTGTAATAATACATATTTATTTTGTTATTGCAAGTTTTTTTGTAAAAAGTTGCCCCTGTTTTTTGATAAACATGTTGTTTTTAGGACTATCAATTTTTTCAACTACTGTTTCTATTTTTTAATGATAAATTTATTGAGTTAAAAATGAGTTTGTTGCGTTTAATGCGAGTTTTAAATAGGTCAGAATTGGTAAAAAAATAAAAAAATCTTTTGAATTGACATACGAAGTGGTATATTTGCATACCGAAACGGCGGGGTAGCTCAGATGGTTAGAGCGTTGGATTCATAACCCAAAGGTCGGCAGTTCGATTCTGCTCCCCGCTACCAAAAGCATCAGTCTGTTAAGATTGATGCTTTTTTTATGATTGTATGTATTTCCTTTTTATCGCATTACCTTTTTTTACCGCCGACAAGAGTACATCTATCTTTGTATTGTTTCATGGATAATATTTAAATAATGAATATAAGACCTATACTAACCCTATTCTACTTTTTTATCTGCTATCACGTTTTTGCACAAGAAGGCACAATAGGCCATGTCGTTACACATCAACGGAAAACCATTCTATGTGATGCACAGAAAGGCGAGAATTCCTATCCAGCTTGGGGGGTATTTCCGAAAGAAAACGATCCTGTAAGAAAGGTTACTATGTTTGTTACCCTTGGGAGCCCAGATAGTTTGCGCACAGCGCATTGGGATTATTTGGATCACATCGTATTACGTCGTAAAGGAGGAAAAAATGGAGCTGTGCTAAATTATGAATTAGGAAGAATGCTTACGCCATATGGTAGTATCTATAATAAAGGATGGAGTTGGAAATGGCAGGTCGATGTAACTGATTTTGCTCCTTTCTTAAGGGATAGCGTGGAAATTGTCTATACTCATTCTGGTTTTGAGGACAAGACTGTAGGGTGGGCACTTACTGTAGATTTTGAAATTTTATCAGGTCCACCAGTCGTTACCCCATTGGGAATAACAGTGCTGTGGAATAAAGCATATAAATATGGGGATGTCAACGAAAAGATAGCAGAAAATCTACGACCAATAACATATACCTCGAGTCCGGGATCTGCATTGAGCCGAATACGTATTCAGCATACAGGGCATGGTATGGATAAACCGCGTGGCTGTAGTGAATTCTGTAGCCGATGGCGCGAACTCACCTTCGATGGAAAGACTGTAGACAGACGTGATATGTGGAAGAAATGTGGAGGTAATCCACTTTATCCACAAGGCGGTACCTGGGTACATGACCGCGCATATTGGTGTCCTGGAGATTTACAGCAGCCTGATTTTATTGATGTATTTACCAAAGTTGGCACTCATCAAGTTGCCTTACAGATGGAACCCTATACAGCGACAGACAATGTACAGGCTGTCGAAAATATATCGGCTTACTTGTTTCAATATTCAGTCCCTAAACAAAAGGTAGATGTTGCAGTCGAGTCAATAATGGTTCCAAGTGATGAACAGCGTTTCTCTAGATTAAATCCGGCGAGTGCTGGCCCAAGGATCTCTTTCAGAAATTTAGGTGCTGACCCGATTCGATCCCTAGAAATTGTTTATGGCACGAAAGGATTTCCTGTCAAAACTTTCCATTGGAAAGGTAATCTTTCTTTTAATCAAGTTGCAGAAGTTATACTACCCGGAGAAATACAGGAAAAAGATCGGGAGAATGTATTCACGGTGTCACTTCTTAAGCCTAATGGAAAGCCGGATGCATGGCCCACAGACAATGAGGCGGAAAGCGTCTTTACAGCTCTGCAGAAATTTCCAACTGATTTTATTTTGGAGTTTACGACCAATAATAAACCAGCGGATAATCGTATATTTCTAATGAATGCAAGGCAGGATACGGTCTTTTTTAAGACAGGCTCTCAACTGGCTGCGGCAACGATGTATAGAGATACTTTACATCTTAATGAGGGAAATCACTCACTCTCTTTGGTTGATACAGCAGGTAACGGACTGCAGTTTTGGGCACAACCTGAAAATGGTGATGGTCATTTACGGATTTTCGATCTGAAAGGAAACCTTATTCATGCTTTTGAAAGCGATTGTGGAAATGGCGAAATGTTTAGTTTCAATGCCAAACGTGGATTTGAGATGAACACAATTTCAACGCAATATGCCTTCTCACTTTATCCAAGGTCGGTTGTGGATAAGACGCAACTGAGCGTATTGTCCAATAAACAGAGTGAGATGACAGTGCTTTTTATGGTTGATGGCGTTTTGTGGCAAAAACATGAATACAAATCCATTCAACAAGCTGTCCTGAGCTATGATCTGAGCCATCTACCTCCAGGAAGAATAATCGTTGAAGTTCTGATGGATGGTATGAGCCGATTTAAAGGACGGATAAATAAAAGATAACCGAATAAAAGAAAAGCACAAAGATATTTTGTGCTTAGATTTTGACGAATTAGATAAAAAAAGCTCCTTTAATGAAGCTTTTTTTATCTGTTTAATCAATTGTCGTCGTAAGCTAAGCCTTTCCAGTCTTCTCTCTGTAGGTACTTCAGCATAAAAAAGAATACGACCCATGCAAGTCCGGCTAAGATCCAAATTAGAGTTTCATAGTGGAAAATTGTTTTATGTAAGTATCCCAAAATTCCCAATAGACCTAATATCAGTAGATTAGTTATAGCTTTTGAATTGGATTGACTAGCCTTAGAAAACGGATAGTTTTTGACAATAAAAAGCATAATCAGAATACTTTCGATACCGCCGACTGCGGAAGATAATAGCAGATCATTAATAGAACTGAGACCAAATAGCGGTACACAGATAGAAAGAAACAGTATGTTGAACGGTAAAACATATTTAATAAGACATGCTTTGAGAACTCCAGTCATCAGTTGTCCCGGTTTTTGTATCGGCGTCACATGGTAGACCCAGGCCGCTTTATATTTATTACTTTGCGTGATAAGCTGGAAAACGGTTAATATGGTCAATAACGAAAGATAAAACATAATGATATACAAGCCTGAATCCCGAAGTTTCGCGATTTTGCCAGCTATTGGGAGATCATCTCCTGTACGTAGAAATAAAAAGACAAAATAAATAGGTAGATAAGCCAACGAAGGGTATAGCTGTTGCTTAAATTCTCTCGTTTTAGAACTTATCAGCCATACAATGCCAAATCCAGCCTCTTCAACAGGGGATGAGCAAACGCTCGAAGAGATCCTTTTATATAGCGGTAATTTGGAGGGATTATCTCGGGTTAATTGTGAAGTTTCACTAGGGAGGTTGTCGGCACTTGCTAGTGCCGCTATTTTTGCATTAAATCCACGTGAAAACAGCTTAGTACAAGCGTAGATACCAGCAAAGGGAGTTAGTATTCCCAGTGTTGATAAGATGACTAAATGTACATTGTGGTTACCAAAGAGTAATGGTTGGAATGATGCAATCCAGGTACTTGGGAATATCCAAAGAAATCTGAGCTGTTCCATCGTTAAATGAGATTCCACAATAGATTGGATCAAATTTGGGCCAACATAATAGGATAGAAAAAGAACCAGTGAGAGACCGATCTGTATATAAGTAATTACATCTTTAAACTTTTGGATGGGGAGATATTTGATGCTAATCAGATAAAATCCATTGACAAATATCAGCGCGATTAAAGTGCTTAGTATAAGCTGCAGGCATAAAAGAAAGACGGAGACGATATCCCAATTGAATAATACATAAATAAGCACAGGTAAGGTCAACGCAATTACTTGATTAAAAAGCTTGATTGCAATAAAAGTTATTCGGGAAATAGCTAAAGTCTTGTCATTAACTGGTCTAGGCATAATGATATACTGATCCCGGGTATCTAATAATATGGGTGAAAAATCGGATACTAACGTAATGCTTAACATGCTAATGAAACTGAGTAGCATAATCGAAACGGCTAAGTACCTATCTGGAATCGAAAAAATAATTACCATGAATATCAGGCCAAAGATGAGATACAATAAGAATTGTAAAATCGATGACGAAGAAGAGGATTTCCCTGAGCTACGTTTCCTAAAGCTAATCGGCTTTCTGTTCTCTAAGATTACTTTGGTTTCTAAGATGATCTTAAACTGTTCATAATTGATGCCCAAGCCTTTCCAAACCCCACGAAAAAGAAGGATAAATTTTAAGATAAATTTTTCCATGTTATTGAATTGCTGTAATGATATTGGAAGCGTCTAATGCACTGTTGCCTGTATTGGTTAATTTAGCAAATATATGCTCCAATGATTCGTTAGGATCTGTTTTTAGTTCCTCAATCGTACCATCCGCAATGATGCTGCCCTGATTTATCAGTAAAATCCGATCAGATACTTTTTCAACAACGTCCATCATATGTGAACAATAGAAAATTGTTTTCCCTTCTTTTGCAAGTAATGAGATAAGTTCTTTGACAAAGATAACAGCATTGGCATCGAGTCCAGACAATGGTTCATCCAGTACGATGATTTGTGGGTTATGAATAATTCCTGAAATTAAAAGTACTTTTTGACGCATTCCTTTGGAGAAGGTATCCATCCTATTATTTGCATTAGATTCAAGACCGAAGGCTGTTAGCAGTTTTAAGGAACGTTCTAAAATCAAATTATCTTCCATTCCATAGAGTTTACCTATAAAATCCAAGTATTCCATGGGAGTCAGGACGTCATATAATTCTGCGTTCTCAGGAACATATCCCAATAGTGCTTTTACTGCAAGTGGATCTTCTTGAATATTGATGCCATTAACTTCTACAGTGCCTGTGAAATCTTC
>NZ_DKSP01000126.1:0-5761 GCF_002472745.1 Sphingobacterium sp. UBA7253
CGTAATGAACTCTATCGCTATCAGCCACCATTATAACTCATTTTATCACGTTTGGCAACTAGCTTACTAGAGATTAACCACTCCTTAATCAACCACATCGATAATTTAGCACCATACGCTTATCCAGCCATCCTGAATCGTTTTCTTGAATTAGTAGAACTTCATTATAAACAAGAACACCATGTCGCTTATTACGCAAATTTACTGAATATAACTGCAAAAAGTCTTTGGATGCAAACACAGCAATACATGGAGACTAGCCCCCTCAAACTGATTCATAATCGTTTATTAAAGGAAGCTATGCACCTGCTGAGTTTGGGGCCCAATCCAATCAAGACTACCCTGATTGAATTGGGTTTTGAGGACTCCGCTACTTTCTCTCATTTCTTCAAAAAACAGACAAATATGTCACCTTCAGCATATCAAAAGAAACATTTACCACATAAAAAAACATAAAAATGGCTCCTACGTGATATACATGGAGCCAATATTTATTAAGAAAACCGCATTATAACGATCTTTTTTTCAACGTGATATTATCCAAAAATGCATTTCCTTTTCCTACATTGGTAAATCCGATCCGAACAATTTTTTTATTCGGATTAATCTCCTTGCCAGTAACAAAATCAAGCTCCTGCTTTCCACCTTTCTTTTCTAAATCAGGTATTAACGTCTTTAAATTCGACAACTTTCCTGTTACGACAGTGACATCATCGACTTCCACCTGCACTTTGTCTCCTTTACTCCAATAGACAAGTTTGAAGTCTTGTTGGGGATCCAAATAAACATATTGCTCTATTTTTTGACCCGGCGCAAGTACCACCGCTTTACTCCCCTTTTCGCCGCGCCCTTCTTCGATGACCGCTGCTCCTTCCCAAGGTGCAAGGCCAGACTTACCCTCAAAATCTGGATTAGGCAATTCATTACCATCTTTTAAAGGCCAGTTATACGCCCGAATATAATCGACCTCCATATTGACTCCGCCTTCAGATCCATAGGCTCCAAGAAATACGTTCAAAAAGTGGTTGGGTGAATAAATCTGATTTTTATTCGTATATTCTTTGATCAGATCTCCATTGATATAATGTTTAATACTTGTGGGTGTCCACAATACCCCATGTGTTACCCATTGTCCGACATGTTCATACCCCTCTGCAATATGTGTAGCAAGGTTACGTTGAAATACCCCTTTTTGATCAACATGTCCATGTATCACAAACTGAGCCGTAATATATTCGAAAACGTCGATTTCAAAAAGCTGTCCCTTGGGGCGAATGCCTTTAATTCCGTCGACTTCGGATCCTTCTTGAAGATAATAACGAATATCTGGTCCAGGTGAATCAAACCAAAAAGCTGTATTTGTTCCCTTGGGATTCCCCTGTCGGTTACGTCTTACCTTAACTTCAAAGTACCCACCTTTGCTGTTGTCCAATAAATTTTCATTGGACTTCCAATCGTAGGTTTGGATGGATGAAATCTTCTGGTTGCCACCCGCTGTAAAAATCCGTTTGGGAATAGTATCATTGACATACAGATTGATCGCTGATCCATTTAAAGTATAAGCGGGTTGTGGCAAACGATCATGCAACATTTCATCCTTGGATTTTGCATTCAGATAATTCAAGGATGAAAAATAGTTGGTCGTCCATTTATTCCGATTAAGTAATTGATCGTTAAATTCATCCTGCCAATAAACTTCCATACCAACAGGAACTGCTCTTGAACTTGGATTCTTTCGCTCTTCATCGAGTTCAGTATTATCCAGCTGCCATCTCTTGCTCGTATACACTTTTCCATTTGCCAAGGATTTTCCTGTAGCAGATTCTACCCAGATATAATAGGTCGTTTCAGGCTCTACCTGCTGAATATAATAACGTTTGGCACCTTCTGCCAATATCGCATTGGCTGTCTGCGGTTTCTTATTCGTTTTTGCCCAAAAGACTTTCGCTCCGGATATGCTCGGTTGATTATCCTTCATGTCTACACGGATCCAACTCCGGGTACCCAATAGCTGTAATGGTACATTTGAACTTGTCGTTTGAGCCGATAGCCCTAACGCTGACATTACCTGAATACCTGCAAGAAATAGATATTTTTTCACAATTTTCTTATTTTATAAACGAACAAACGATAGTCAATCTGCTTACGAACAGACTATAACCTTACGATAATAACGAGAATTATCAGCATTGGCAACTCTGATCAAAACGCAACCGTTTGTTCAATTTAGCGATTCCGAAAATTTGGACTTAAACAATGGATCAGACAACTCGAATTTTCCGCGCTAACGCGTTCTGCAGCATTGGTAAAGTCAAGAAAAAAGCCGCTTGGAAAATCCAAAACGGCTTGATATATAGCGTAAAAAAAGTTTCCATTCATATTATTCATGCAAAACCAAAATCGCTTTAACTGATCGGTTCAAAACTTCATTCACCGTACTACTTGCAAATAAACGGTAAATCATATTATGGTTGCGTTTGACCAAACACAGAATATCGGTCTGATTGTTTTCAACAAAGTCAATGATCGCATGTGATGGCCGTGTATCATCCTCATCCACATAATTAAAGTTGATATCTACGTTAGGAAGCAACTGACGCATTTTTTTCTCCCCATTACGCACCAGCTTTTCGTCCAAATCCCTTTCTGAGACGTGTAGAATTTCCAACTTCTTGGGGTCTGAAAGTTTTAAAATACGATTGAGCGCTTTGACATCACGAACAGACAATTTTGTTGTTTTATAATCCGTTGCCAATGTAATGACTGGAATAACCGACAGATTACTTTCAGGAGGTACAATCAAGGTCGGAATACGCAATTTTGTCACAGCCATACTCGCATTACTACCGACAATTTCTTTAATGCCTGTCGCCCCGGTAATTCCCATCACCAAAAAAGAAACATCCGTATATTCAACATACTTTGTGACTACATTACGCAGATAACCTACTTCAACAACGGTTCGCACTTTGAGGTCATTGTATTTATTTTCCTGGACCACCTGATCAGTCCATTCTTGCAAAGCAGCACGTTTTCTAGCGTAATAATCTTCTATAAAGATCGCGTTATAAGTACTGTTGTTGATCCCTTCTGTCGGGTGTATGGCATGTACAACAGCAACTTCCATATTCAAACGAGAAGCCAAAGACAAGGCGTAACGCAAAGCATGACTTGCATTGATTGAAAAATCGGAGGCAACAAGAATTTGTTTCATTTTTTAAGTTTTTAATATTTACCTGTCAATAGCCATGTGTACAAATGCAATGGATGACAAAAACATTCAGATAACAATCAACTAAATAAAAAGATGGAAGAATACAAATAGTAATAATGCCAAGCCAATTGACACGGGTAAAGTAAGTACCCAGGCAAGACCGATACTTTTGAGTGTCCCTTTATTCAGATTGCTCTTTCCTCCAGAAGCGACCATTGAACCGGCAATACCACTTGAAAGCACATGCGTTGTACTAACCGGCAAACCCAAGACGGTACTGATACCAATTGTCGAAGCAGCAACAATCTCGCTTGAGGCTCCTTGAGCATAACTCAAAT
This sequence comes from Sphingobacterium sp. UBA7253, assembly GCF_002472745.1. NCBI lineage: Bacteria > Pseudomonadati > Bacteroidota > Sphingobacteriia > Sphingobacteriales > Sphingobacteriaceae > Sphingobacterium > Sphingobacterium sp. UBA7253. The sequence continues at coordinate 3,553 of NZ_DKSP01000126.1, forward strand.
GTTCATTTCCTATTTTTTCACCAATCGTTACTACAATACGTTTCCAACCGATCATTGTCCCAAGACCTAAGGCGATTGAAATAGTTAAGATCACCCAGATCGGTGCAAAGTCCGTAAGATGTTTCAATTCGCCCAACTTACGATTAAGCTCCAATCGATTTTCAGGATTGATATCGATCTGTTTACTGCTCTCTAATGTAGCAATGGATTTAACTAAACCTTCAACCTCTTTTCTGAATTTAAAAGTACCGGCTTTATCCGTTACACTTTTATCCATCAAATGCAACTTGACTTGCTCAATCTCCTGATTGACTTGCACAAACATCGTTCCCTGAGCGACATTACTGGAAGCAATTCTCTGTAACACGATTTCCGTTTGATCGAGCGTTTTAATGACAGCCGCATCTGGTACGGAATGGTTGATTGAAAAACGAGCAGGCAGAAATGCAATTAAGATCAACATAAACAGTCCTACACCTTTTTGTCCATCGTTGCTACCGTGAAAAAAACTGACCAATGTACAGGTCAGTATAAGAATACCGCGTACTAACAAGGGAGGTCTGTCATCTTCTCCCTGTGGGATGTGAAAAAGTGCTTTATAACGGACGACATGCTTTAAAAAGAGCATCAATAACACTGCTAAACCAAAACCAATCAAAGGTGAGAGAATCAAAGAAAGACCAATTTCCTCGGCCTTATGCCAATTGACACCACTGCCACCATAATACCAGGTGAAGCCTATACCAGCCCCGATAAGAGCACCAATCAAAGTATGTGAACTCGAACATGGAATACCAAAATACCAGGTCCCCAAATTCCAGATAATAGCCGCTAATAATACAGCAAGGACCAGGCAAGCGCCTACCGAAACAGGTAGTGCCATTAAGGTATCGAGAGGCACCAATTTAAGTATTCCCATAGCAACTGCGATCCCACCTGCAAAAACACCTAGAAAATTCCAAAAGCCAGACCAAGGAATGGCTACAATTGGTTTAAGTGCTTTGGTATAAATTACCGTTGCAACAGCATTCGCGGTATCATGAAAGCCATTGACAAATTCAAAGGCCACAACGGCAAATAAACAAAGGGCAAAAACAATAAGAAGTCCAGTACTAAGATCGGTTTCCCCTAAGAGAGGAATCATGTTGCAGAAAATTTGCATATTATTCTTTCATAAGATTTATGGTTGTCCTTGCTGAGTTTTTCTTACTTGCTGAGTTTTCCTTAAGGAAAACTACCAAAGGAACAATCGCTTCATTCAGCTCAAAAATAATTTTCAGATGTTAACTTTTGATAAAGGATATATTACGTTATACAACACGAAAGAAAAACTTAAAACACTGTTAACGAATCTTATTCCATCGCTATTTTATTTCCCACAAACTTTCTTAATTTTCAGGGAGCTAATACGGACTTTATAGGGACCTCATTCGGACTTCATTCGGATGAAAGCGAATAAAGACCGAATAAGTTCCGTAGAAATAACGATTATAAAACGGATCAAAAGTAAATTTGATCGCTAGTTTCTACCCACAAAATATAGCCCCCCGTATAAAACCAACTGTGAAGCAAGAGCCGTATAAGACCAACCGTAAAGTAAGAGCTGTATTAGACCTTTTGTAAACTTTTTTCAGGAATGGACATAGTGTATCTGCGAAATGCCAAGCAGAGGATTCGAGAGAATTTTAGTCCGCCATTTACAACGAAAATAGTACGATTTACCGATTCAAATCCACAGTCTACCGAAAAACGCACACTTTTTAGAATTAAACCCATTACTTTAGACAAAAGTAAATTTAACACCGAATTAATTATGCCTAAAACTTATCCATTAGACTATTCCTTGACGAACTATTCTCCCTTACAGCGGATTACATTTAGTACGCTAACTTTTCTCATCGCCATTTATTGCGTTCTTTTTGCACAGCATACAAAAGCGCAATCTTTAGACTGGTCTACAAAAGATATTGTATTTAAGAGTGAGGGTATTAACCTGGCAGGAACCATACTTCAGCCTCGGCGTGCCCATGCTGCCATTGTCCTCATACATGGTTCTGGACAAGAGAAAAGAATGATGGATTTTGCCTCATATTTAGCCCAAAACGGTATTGCCGTATTTACTTATGACAAGCGCGGAGTAGGAAAATCTGAGGGGACCTATGCTGGCCCTGAGGTCGGTACCAATAATATCGATTCTGCCAACCTCCAC
>NZ_DKSP01000089.1:0-46477 GCF_002472745.1 Sphingobacterium sp. UBA7253
TTTTCTCCAATTCCAGGTATACCAGGGATATTGTCGACGGCATCGCCCCAAAGACCAAGGATATCGATGACCTGGCAAACGTCAGAAATTTCCCATTTTTCAAGAATCTCTTTGACACCTTGTACTTCTGCTCCATTACCCATGCGTGCAGGTTTATAGATAAAGATATTTTCAGACACAAGTTGCCCGAAATCTTTATCCGGTGTCATGCAATAGACCTGAAAATTTTGCTTTTCAGCCTTTTTTGCCAGCGTACCGATAATATCGTCGGCCTCGTAACCATCCATGGTGATGATCGGAATATTGAAGCCCTCAATTAAGCGATTGATATAGGGGATAGAGGCCGCAAGGTCTTCTGGCATAGATTCGCGATGTGCTTTATAAGCTTCAAATTCAATATGTCGTGCGGTAGGTGCCGCCGTGTCGAACACTACTGCTATGTGGGAAGGTTGCTGATTTTTCAATACATCCAATAGGGTATTGGTAAATCCCATGATTGCTCCTGTATTTAACCCTGTTGAGGTAATTCGGGGAGTTTTGCTCAATGCAAAATAAGCTCTATATATCAGAGCCATTCCATCTAGAAGAAATAGTTTTTTCACAAAATTGAATTTTAGTCTCCTTACAAAGGTAAGAAATTCATCAAAGGGTAAGTTTAATAAATTTTTCCGATTTTTGTACTATGACACATTTAATGCAACAGGATTTATGAGAGGACTGGTAACTAAATCGACAGGTAGTTGGTATCAAGTTTTGGGCGAAGATGATAAAAGATACGATTGTCGTATTAAAGGAAAGTTTCGTACTAAAGGAATAAAAACGACTAATCCTGTTGCTGTGGGGGATTGGGTACATTTTGATGTGGAACCTGATCAGGATAGTGCGGTCATTCACGAACTGGAACCTCGTCGAAATTATATCATTCGAAAATCCGTCAATTTGTCCAAACAAACTCAAATTATCGGAGCAAATCTGGATCAAGCTTTTTTAGTGGTGACACTTGCCTCTCCGCCAACATCTTTAGGTTTTATCGATCGCTTTCTAGTAACAACGGAGGCCTACGGAATTCCTGCCGTAATTATTTTCAATAAATTGGATCTTTTTAGTGATGAAGGGTTGGAGATATTGGCAGACTATAAAGCTATTTATGAACATATTGGCTATCCCTGTTTCGAGGTTTCTGCGTTAACCGGTACCAATATCGACGTTGTCAAGCAACTGCTTAAAGATAAAATAACCTTGGTATCAGGTCATTCTGGGGTTGGCAAATCAACGTTGATCAATGCAATCGTTCCTGAATACGGGTTGAAAACTGGTGAAATCTCCGATTGGTCTGACAAAGGAAAGCATACAACTACTTTTGCTGAAATGTTTGATCTTCCTTTTGGAGGGAAGTTAATTGATACGCCTGGTATTCGTGAGTTGGGAATTGTCGATATAGAAAAACAGGAGCTATCCCATTTTTTTCCAGAGATGCGCGCGTTGATGAATCAATGTCGATTTCATAATTGCAGGCATATCAATGAACCCGGTTGTGTCATTATGGAGGCTGTGGAAGAAGGCTCTATTGAGAGTTCGCGCTACGATAGCTACCTCAGTATATATCATAATGAGGATAGTAGATCTTAATCTATATAAATCTTAATCTTTATAAAAAAATAGCGCCTTCTTACATCAGGAAGGCGCTATTTTTTGTAAAGCGCGGTAGGATGAAGCCCTTAATGTATCGCTTGTGTTAAATTTAAAAAATCACGGAGATAGGTACACTCCCGCGAAACGATTGTAAAGAAAGGCGTATCCTTATATTGTGTGCTCAATTCTTTGAAGTATTTATTTTGCATCGAAAAACGATAGAAAGGATTCTTTAATGGCGAATCATAGTATTGCCAACGCGATTCATTGGTATAGACAAAATCTTTCTGCTCACATTTGGCAAGCATAAAGGTACATTTCGCTTTGAACTCTTTGTCTGTGCTCAGCGTACGCGCTTTGCTGTACCATTCTTTTGCTGATTTTGTCTGTAGATAATTTCGTTGCCAGTGAAGTGTTGAAGCTGCGTGGTTGTCGGTGGACGACCAGTCATAGGACACCAGGGACCAAGCATTTCCATAGGTGCTTGTCTGATAGATACCTGTGGCCATTTGGAAATAATACTCGGCTTTTTTCTGGTTGTTCTTTTCCGTTTTTATGGCATTTTCCAAGCGTGCCATGCGTTCAGCATATTTTAGCTTAGTGGTGGATTCTTTACCATATTTTTTGGGGTAATCATTTATCGTTACAATAAATGGATTCGGTGTAATATCGCTTTCATCCGCATCGTACCAGTTTTTAATTTCTTTTATTTTATGGTCTTTAGGAAGTCCCGCTAAAGTTTTTGCTGCTTTTTGGAAATCCAGCTCGCGCAGGTAGGTTGTACCCAGTAATTCCGTGAGATAATCTTTATTGAAATGTTTGATATCCTTCAATAAGAATTTAGATAGGGTATTCTGTTGGGAATTATCCGACAGTAAATTTCTTATTTTTAACAGCGTTTTAGGTGTAAGGCTATTTTCCCAGAAGTGCATTGTTGTCCACTGCATATTATCTTCCAGCGAGTCTTTCACAAAGCCATAGTTGTAAAAGGCATCCGCCTTTACAGCAGCTAAACTAGCCATGGCGGTATCTTGTGTATTCAAATAATGTTTTACGACAAGATTTTGTAGGATATTCCGGCAGATTAAGCTATAGTTGCTATATTCGAAAGCACTATATCCCCAATTTTGCTTGCGGATATCTTCTTTACCATCAAGTTTTGCTTTTTCTTCTAACCAAGATAGCGTTTTGGTCAATTGAACTTCATCTAGTTGTTTACTGCTTTGCCAGTCAGTTAATTGCGTAAGTAATCGGGTAATTTGAAGCTGATCAATCAATTTTGGACTGAGGTCAGTATCTTTTATTTCGGAAAGGTATTCTTTTGCTAACGTATTTTCCTTATTCATCCAGCTTAGGTAGGCAGCAGTAATAAGGCCCAATTGGGGTTGAACATATTTTTTGTCGCGATAAAGTTTTAGGGCAAAATTGCGAAGAGAATCCAGATGTAGTTTAACCTTTCCTTTATCGTCATTTTTACTGTAGTAATTATAATTATCGCTACTGAGGTAAAAAGACTCGTTCATTTCTGTTTCTATCTTATTGACTTCGCGTCCCAATAGTACGGCATTTACGGTGTTGGCAGGATCGAGCTGATAGCAGTCGCTCAGATATTTCAGTGCATAGTCACTTGTGCCAAAGCCTATGATAGCATTGATATTGAACCGATCTGCATCATTTTTTGCATATTGAAATATCTCAGCATCACTGGCTGTGATATAATGGAAATTAGCATAAGCGAGGATGCGCCTTTCTGGACTGGCAGTGAATAATTTAGAAAAGAGATAAGCTGCCCTTGCTGCATCGCCATTTTTGCGGACAGCGCCAGCGTAGTTGGATAGTGCCCAATTGAGGATGGCTTCATCTCCCTTAGCGGATTGCAGGTACTTTTCATAGATCGTCATGCTCTTAGCGTATTCCTGTCCAAATAGATATAAACGGGCGGCTTGATAAGCATAACGGATATAGAGAAAGCTATTTTTGGGGTACTTGGAGATCTGCTGTTCGGCGAGCTCAGCAAATTGTGTAATTTCTTTGAAATTTCGGGTATCCGGATCCCAATAGTTATGTTGAATATTCGTGATAGGTTCCTGCTTTTTGGTGAACATAAAATACGCGCGTTCAGCTTCATGTTTTCCGTCAATCAACGTGCTTAGGAACGTATTTCCTCTAATGGAATCGGGAAGGTTTGTCCAAGCCGACTTTTGCTGATTGCTCGCTAAATTAGCGGTTGCATCGTTGCTATTGTACATCAATTGTTCGATATCCTTAACCTTGACCTGCGAACCTAAGTGTTTAGCCCAGGTTTCGGCATTGATTAAACTTTCTTTGACTGGAGCTTCTTCCGTATAAAGAAATTGGTAGGGGATAAATTGAAAGGCAGAAAATCCATTGTCCTCCAGATTGGGGAGATAATATGTCGTTTGATTGTCGTAAGGATCCACTTCAGGACCACAGGCGATATTGGTTGCAATCTCCCCAAAAAAGAAAGTTAATGTAGTGCTAGAAAGTAGCAATAATTTTTTGTAATTCGGCATTGCCATGGTTTGCTAGTGTAGCTTGATCTAAATGATAAAAAATAATCCGGTGTTCTTTTCCTTTCAGCTCTCCCTTCAAAAATTTTGCCGTTTGTAAGAGTTCCTCCTGATTTATGGATTCAAAACGTATAACATCTCCCTTTTTAAGGTTTGCTTTTGGGAGATCTTTCGTTAAAATATAGAGGTTCGTATTGGGGTTATGGGTAAACAATGACGAGTTTTTGAGATCTTCTTCATTGATATGTTTTGAAATACCGATGTAATTATTATTTCTGAAAACGACAAACCACTGAAATAGCGGTAATGCAATATCCATTTCCATGGGATAGTTGCGTAATGTTCCGCTTAGGTAGGTCTTGAGGTCCTGTTGATTTAAAATGGAGTTTTGATTGCCAAATTGTCTGAGATTTCCCATGTTGTAACACATTAACATCGCTTTTTTCACAGGCGGAATTCCGCTGGTGACTGTGTTTTTGACCTGGTGTAGCCGCAGAGTAGAGCTCACGACAACATCTTTTAAGGCCGGCAATTGTTGTAAATAGGTGAGCAGGTAGAAAAATTTATCACGGGATGTCTTTGTCCAATCGCAGTCCAGTTGGAGTTCGGTAAATTTTTCCTTTCCTGCTTGTTGTATTTTAGCCGTCACAAACGGAACAATTTTATTTGCCAGTCCTCTGATCTGCAGGCTATCCATTTCCACAAAAATACGTTGGTTGACAAATACTACAGGAATCAACTGCTGTTCTTTGGGGACAGGCTGCGAAAATGTAATGGGGCTAATAGGGACGGCTTGTACACCAGATGGATCGAAATCAATATCCATGATGCGGACATAGATAGATTTCGCGTCAATTTCCTTTAAAGAGCGGCTTTCTACGGTGTCTAACTGGAATACTGTCTTCCAAAAATAGAAGCCTGTTTCATGCTTTGTTTTGGTGCAGGAACTTAAAAAAAGTAGAGAGAGCGGTACAAGAAATAAAAATAGTTGTGTTTTACGCAGCATATTCACTTTATTTAGTCGTTATTCAAACAAAATGGGCTTAATTTTGTTTGTTATTCAATAAAATAAAGACGAAATTACAAAGAGATTGTGACTTTATGAAGCCTATTTTCAAATGGATCCTTGGTATTGTAGCGTTTATCCTATTGGTATTGGCTGGAGGTATTTGGTATTTTAGCAATAAGTGGAAGCCTCTTTTAGATACTAAAATCAAACAGCTGGTGTCTCAAGCAACGGACAATTTGTATACTATTAAATACGACGATATCCACGTCAACCTATTATTAGGTAACATAACAATAGACAATCTGCATCTCGTGTCAGATAGTTCCATCTATAAAAAGTTGGAGCTGGTCAAAAAAGCACCAGATAACCGTTTCGAAATTTCCATCAATAGGCTGAAAATAAAAAGCTTTGGAATTCGGAGGGTGTTGATGGATAAGGAACTTTTTCTGAATGATATCACTGTCGAAAGACCAACGATTCATGTCATTAATGAGGTACATCGTTATAATGATACGGTAAGTAGGGGACCTAAAAAAACACTGTATGAGAAAATAAAGGACAATCTGAAAAAAATTCAGGTGCGGGCTGTCAATTTGAATGACATCGATTTTAGATATACGCAAGTCCAAAAAGGGGTTTATCAAGATTTCGAGGTCAAAAAGGTCAAGGTCCGGATAGATGATGTTTTGATCGATTCAACTTCTGAGCACGACAGGCAGCGCTTTTATCATACGAAAATGATTGATATTGAGGTGCCTGGTTTTACCTATAAAACTCCGGATGGGTTTTATAAAGTAAACTTTGATCAGTTGAAAATCAATAGTAAAAACCGCAATGTCCTGCTGACTAAAGTTGCTTATCAGCCGACCCTGAATAAGGCGGCTTATTACCGGAAGAAAGGAGAGGGTGGAAGCTATATGGTGCTGAAAATGGACACACTTCTTTTGACGGGATTCAATTTTGCCGAGCTTTCCCGGGATAAGAAAATATATGCACAAAATGCACGCTTAAAAAATGGTTCACTTTCGATTTACAGTGATAAGCATTATAAAAGCCCTCCAACCAGTCAGATTGGAAATGCTCCGCATATGAAGTTAATGCAAATGTCGACACGCCTGGGAATTGATTCATTGATTTTGGATAATATAGGAATTTCGTATTCTGAAATGAGTGATGAGTATAGTCAAATCGGAACCATTACTTTTGATCACACTTATGGAACACTATTGAATGTGACAAATGATTCGACAAAATTGCTTAAACAGAAGCTAATGCGTGCAAATTTGAGTAGCAATTTTATGAATGCTGGTAAGCTTTCTACCAACTTTGTTTTTGATATGACCTCTAAAGTTGGAGCCTACACCTATAAGGGTACACTTGGGAAAATGGATCTAACAGTCGTTAATAAAATGATTCGTCCATTGTTAAATGTTGAAGTTAAATCGGGCAATCTCAGTCAGATTACATTTGACATTTGGGCTAACGATTACCGTAGTAAAGGAACCTTTAAAATGGATTATGACGACCTCAAAGTTAATATCCTGTCAGAGGCAGGTGATGATGGTCGTCGAGAAAAGAAGGGGCTGCTGTCTTTTATGATTAATCAGGTTTTATTTAATCCGGGCAATCCGGATTTATACGGTAAATATACGGTGGGGCATATTAACAAGCGTCGGGATCCCAATCATCCGTTTTTTAAAGCGATGTGGCAGACTTTGTTGGTTGGAATTAAACAATGTGTCGGCCTTGGTCCAGAACGGGAGGCTAAACTGATGAATACGGCTGGAAAAGTTGAAAAAGTCGTTGGGGGAATCAGCAAGGCCAAGAAAATGATTTCAAGTATATTTAAGAAACACAAAACTCCGGAGGAGTTGCTGAAGGAAGAAAAAGAAGATGAGGCCAAAGAGGCGGCAAAGATTGAAGAGAAGCGGAAGCGTGACCGTGAAAAAGCCGAAAAGGAACTCGAGAAAGAAGGAACGGGAAATTGAGGGGCCGTTTCACGTGGAAAGGTTCCCGTTTGGTGCCGTTGCCCTTATTTTTTAGAAATGGTTGAGGAAGCGATATACTGTATTTATAAATCCTCATTGTCGACTTCGTTAGCGCACCAAAAAATACAACGGAGATAGATTTGCATTTATTGACAGATTTATCTTAGTTTGAGACATTATGATAGATTCGATTTTAAGTTTTATCCGATTTGTTTTCAAATATAAAAATGGACTTGTAGACAAAATCATGTTCTATGTGAGCATGATTTGCGCCGCAATCGTTATTTTTAATGTGGGCTATGTTACTGATCCTACATTGGGGAAATTGCTTGGTAAAACAATTCATTATCTTTTCTTTGTCCTATTTTTCATGATTGCTCTCCGCGAGTCATCTTCCATTTACGCACTCAAAAAAATTGCTGTTGAGCATTACGCGGGCTTAGTTATCCTCATTTACTTTGTATTTATTCTTATTGCCCGTTTTGCAGGATTTGGAGCGCTTTCTGTTTTTTCAAGAGAACAGTGGGTTTATCTAGGAATCTATCTTATTTTTATCGCGGAGTTATCGAAGAGCACACTTTTCTTTGACAATTTTTATTTTAATCCGACAATATTGTTTGTCATCAGTTTCCTGGTTCTTATCTTGCTCGGGACCGTACTCTTGATGCTGCCCCGTACCACGGTAGAAGCTCCGTTAAGTTTTGTGGACGCCTTATTTATGGCAACGAGTGCTGTTTGTATCACAGGCTTGTCAGTTGCCGATATTTCAACCAATTTTAGCATGTTCGGACAAACTGTGGTCATTGTTTTGATACAGGTTGGCGGATTGGGTATTATGACATTTACAGGTTTTTTTGGCTATTTTTTCTCTGGCGGATTTTCTTTTAAGAATCAATTGATGTTTGGTGAAATTCTAGGTGAAAATAAAGTGGCCTCTGTCATTAAAACCCTATTGACCATGATATTTATTACGCTGCTGTTTGAATTTCTTGGCGCCATACTGATCTTTAGTACCTTAGAAAGTGCTAATTTTCCAAATTTAGGGAGCATGGTTTTCTTTTCGATCTTTCATTCTATTTCTTCATTCTGTAATGCTGGATTTTCGATCTTATCAGGGGGTATTACCAATGAAGCCTATAAATTCAATTACCCATTCCAGCTGGCGTTATCTTCGCTTTTCATTCTTGGTGGTTTGGGGTTTGGAATTGTATTGAATTTCTACACCTATATTAAAGAGTCCATATTGCTTTATTATCACCGCTGGATCACAAAGAAAAACTATAAGCATAAAGCATGGAGCTTTAGCTTCAATTCTAAATTGGTGCTGGTTTGTAATGCAATTATTATTGTAGGCGCAACTTTGTTTTTCTACTTTTTGGAGCGAGGGAACACCCTTTCTCTTGAAAGGGGACTCGATGGTGAATGGGCAACGTCCTTCTTTATGGCCAATGCAGCGCGTTCAGCAGGTTACAATAGTGTTGATTTGAGTTTTGTCGGGCCACCGACTGTTTTTTTGATTATGATTCTGATGTGGGTCGGGGCTTCTCCCGGATCTACTGGTGGGGGAGTAAAGGTAACTACCGTTGCTGTTTCGCTGTTGAATATTGTTTCTCTGGCTAAGGGAAAAGAATATATTGAGATTTTTAAAAGGAGGATAGCCGGCGAATCTGTTAACAAGGCTTTTGCGATTATTCTGTTGTCGCTATTCGTCGTAGGGTTCAGTTTTTTTGTGCTCATTTTTACAGATCCCGATAAGAGTATGAAAGCACTCCTCTTTGAATCACTATCAGCCTATACAACATGTGGATTAAGTTTGGGGATTACACCATCACTCAGTATGGGCGGAAAATTGATTATTGCCTTAACAATGCTCGTCGGACGTGTGGGTATGCTGACTCTGCTGGTCGCTTTTATTAAAAATACAACACGGAGAAATATTGTATTTCCGGAAGAAAAGATCTTGTTTTAGGTAGACCGACAAGCGTATTGACTAACTTTTGATGAACTTATCGGAGTAATATGAGCAGGTAGATCGAAAGAGAGCTTGGAAATAACAGTAAATTTATTTTAGTTTGAGATATGAAGTATATTGTTTTAGGATTGGGGCATTTTGGACGTTCTTTAGGAGTACATCTTACTGAGCTCGGACATGAGGTGATTGGGGCAGACCGAAATCTCAGTATCGTTGAACAACTCAAGGACAAGATAACGCACACGGTATGCCTAGATACAACCGACCGAGAAGCGGTATCGTCATTACCCCTTAAAGATGCCCATGCTGTCATTGTTGCTATTGGAGAGGATGAGGGAGCTTCGCTCATGACCGTAGCCCTCTTAAAACAGTTGAAGGTTAAACGTATCATTGGTCGTATCGTTTCAGATTTACAAAAGACTGTTTTGGAAGCAATGGAAATCAATGAATATATTATGCCCGAAGAAGAAGCTGCTGAACGATTGGCGATGCGCTTGGACAATATTGATATTGTCGATTCGTTTAAGGTTTCGGATAAATATTCCATTGTGGAGACTAAAGTGCCTGCTCGTTATGTGGGCATGACATTACGTGAAGCGAACCTGACCAATTTATACAAGGTTATCGTGTTGACCACTGTGAAGATCACAGAAACGAAGAAGGACGGTGTGACCAAAGAACAAAAGGAAGCTTCTGGAATTGCTGCCTCGGAAACGATCATGGAAGAAGGCGATATTTTGGTTGTTTTTGGGGAGTTATCCAATATTAATAAGTTAATTCAAAAAGGAGAATAAAATATGTTATTGACAACAACTGGTACTATTGAGGGACACCAAATTGAACGTTATTTGGGGATAGTCTCTTCCGAAGTGGTTCTGGGAGCGAACGCAATCAAGGATATGATGGCGGGTTTTCGTGATTTTTTTGGCGGAAGATCCAATTCTTATGAACGCGCATTCCAGGAAACACGTGAAGCGGCGTTACGTGAACTTGAAGACCGTGCACGCGCATTGGGTGCTGATGCGGTCGTTGGCGTTCGACTGGACTTTCAAACGGTAGGAACAGGGGGCATGATGATGGTAGGCGCGACGGGAACGGCCGTAAAAATGAGATCTTAATTACTTAAAGCCCTAAATAACATAGGGCTTTTTTAGTGCTTAAAAGATGTGAAATGGATCGATCGGATGGAATACCTGTTATAAACTTTCCACTAACAGCAATCTGAGCGATAATTATAATTGTATATAAAAACAAATTTATCTAAGTTTGGCTTTTAAGACTTTTAAACAACCTAAGAGGATAAATGAAATCATCGGAATTTATCAAAATCGTGTGTAATGCGTGCATAAATACAGCAAAAAGCCAGCTGTGAATGAACGATATAGCGTGAGTTGAATAAATGAGATAGCTTCATCACCTTTAAATGACAAATTTATACGGATGAAAAATTGGTTTAAGGCGAATTCGGCACATTTGATTGTTATAGCGATATTCATTGTGCTCGTGTTTTTTTATTTTACCCCTGTTTGGCAAGGAAAAACGCTGGCGCAGTCGGATGTGGTACAAGCGCAGGCGGCACAGAAGGAATTATTTGATTTTAAGGCAAAGGATGGTAAAGCGCCCTTATGGACTAACTCTATGTTTGGCGGGATGCCGACTTATCAAATTTGGCAAGAAAATGAGAATAACATTGGTACCTATTTCTTAAAAGCGGTTAAGTTCGCCTTTCCGAGCCCAATGGATACGGTGCTATTTTATTTGCTGGGTGCTTATTTCCTTTTTAGCGTCTTACGGATCAAACCCTGGTTGGCAGCAATTGGTGCAATAGCCATTGCGTTTACATCCTATAATTTTATTTATATTGAAGCTGGGCACATAACAAGGGCTAATGCAATTGCATTTATTCCACCCGTTATTGCTGCGGTTATTATGTGTTATCGGGGAAGTAAATTGTGGGGCCCTGTATTATTGGCGCTGTTTCTTTCGCTGGAGATTCGTGTAAATCACTTGCAGACAACCTATTACCTGTTGATAGTCCTGATGGTATACGTGATTTTCACTTTCGTAGATGCAATTAAACAAAAACAATTAAAAGGTTTTTTTATTGCATCGGGTAGGCAGATTATCGCAGTGGTCATCGCTTTGATGGTAAATGCATCAATTTTATTACCAACTTGGGAATATAGTAAATTAAGTACGCGTGGACATGCCAATATTACTAAGGTTGATAATAACAACAGCAAAGAGAAAGGGCTTGATAAAGAATATGCCTATGAGTGGAGCCAAGGGATTGGTGAAACCATTACCTTTTTGATTCCAAATGCCTATGGTGGTTCAACTGGCGGACAATTGGACGAAAAATCACATGTCGCTAAATTCCTAATGGAACGAGGAGGTGCATCGGAGATTCAAGCTGGTCAGATGGCACAAGGCATGCCAACCTATTGGGGCGACAAACGTTTCACTTCGGGACCATGGTATTTTGGGGCCGGAGTTTTCTTCCTATTTGTTTTAGGCCTTGTTATTGTCAAGGACCGCTTCAAGTGGTGGATTCTGGCAACAACCATTTTAGCATTGCTTTTGTCTTTTGGAAAAAACTTTACACTTGTATCAGATCTGTTCTTTGACTATTTCCCAATGTACAATAAGTTTAGGGCTGTTGAATCCATTCTTGTTGTGGTTTCCATTACAGTACCTATGATGGCAATTCTGGCTGTCAATGAGCTTTTGACACGGGCGAAGGAGATTCCAAACTTAGATAAAAAAGTGCTGTATACTTTTATTGGTGTCGGTGGCGTCTGTCTGCTTATTGGCGTGATGCCCGATCTCTTTTTAAGTTTTAGGAATGCGGAGCATAGCAATTTAGTAGCAACTTTTGAGCACCAGATAGGCGACAAGGCCTTTGCGACGGACTTGGCAAACCAGTTGGTTCTGGATCGTAAAGATATCGCAAGCAAAGATGCCTATCGTTCCTTTGTCATCGTTCTACTAACTTTTGGATTTGTTTGGGTCTTTTTAAAGAAGAAACTGAGCGAAGGTGTATTACTGGGGACATTGTTGGTCTTATTCTTGTTTGATTTATGGAGTGTAGATAAGCGCTTTTTGAATGACAAATCTTTTATGGAGAAAGGGGCTACAGTACAGCAAGTATTCCAACAACGTGAAGTGGATCAATTGATCTTAATGGATAAAGATCCAAGCTACCGCGTTCTTGACTTGACTTCGGACCCATTTTCGGATGCCCGTCCATCCTATTTTCACAAATCTTTAGGAGGATACCATGCGGCAAAATTAATGCGCTTCCAGGAAATTTTGGAAAATCAATTTAATGGTGCCCTTAATGAAGATGTGTTGGATATGTTCAACGTACGTTATTTGATTACGACAGATCCTCAGAATCAGTCGCAACGTATTGTAAGAAGAAGTACAGCTGCAGGAAATGCTTGGTTTGTGGATCGGGTAAGTTTTGTGAAAGGAAATGCCGAGGAGATGCAAGCAATCAGTTCTTTTGATCCACATAAGGAGGCGTTTGTGAATCAACAATATCAAAATGAGATTAAGGCTAAAACTTCGAATGCTTCAACGACAGGGGAGATTAAGTTGACATCTTACCATCCGGATAAAATGCAATATGAATATACGGCTGCCAATGATGCCTTTGCTGTATTTTCTGAAGTATTTTATGATAAAGGATGGAAAGCGTATGTGGATGGAAAGGAAACGCCAATTATTCGTGCGGATTATATCCTAAGAGCACTGCAATTACCTGCGGGAACGCATAAGGTAGAATTTGTTTTTGATCCAGAGTCACACAAATTTGGTAATTTATTGACATTAATCTCGTCTATTGTTCTTGTATTGGGAATAGGAGCGGCGATATATTTCTCCTTTAGAGGGAATAAAAAAGAAACAGCGGCTTAGTTGCTGTTTCTTTTTTTATTGTGTGAGCTTTAGAATAATTTGAGCTGCGGATCGGTTATTCTAAAGCTTTTTCTATGATGTGGAGTGGAGCCGTGTGCCAATACAGCTGTTCTGTGCTTAACTGTCGGATACCCTTTGTTGTTGAGCCAGTCGTAATCGGGATAATCCAAGGCGATGTTGTCCATGTATTCATCCCGGTAAGTTTTAGCCAGAATCGAAGCTGCGGCAATCGATAGATATTTCCCGTCGCCCTTGATGATACATGTATGCGGTATTTGCTGATATGGAATAAACTTATTCCCGTCAACAATAATATACTCGGCTTTGGTCTTTAAGAGATCAAGTGCCTTGTGCATCGCCAGGTAGCTTGCATTGTGGATATTTATGCGATCTATTTCTTCTGCTGAAACGCTCGCAACGGCATAAGCAAGGGCTTCGCGCTCAATGATGGGACGTAAAGCCATCCTCTTTTTTTCACTAAGTTGTTTGGAGTCATTAAGAAGCTCGTGATGGTAGTCTGTGGGGAAAATCACTGCTGCAGCGAAAACTGGCCCTGCCAGACAACCTCTTCCCGCTTCGTCACAGCCGGCCTCTATCCACTGCTCCTGATAATATGATAATAGCATGTTCAGTTCTTTAAAATAGCCGAAAATACAAATAAATTTAGAGTTATCTATTGTAACTTCTGTGTGAATATCGACCGTTTACACTAATTAACACTAATAATGTCTTCTTTTGTAAAGATTAAGAGCGCTAGACTATTAAAACGTTGGAATAATTTCCATTAACAAAATAAAAGTTTGTTCTTGTCTAGGCCATATTGTTTCAAATTAAACTTGAGCAATAGTTTTAGAGTCAAAGATTTATCAATTATAGAAATATAAAAATACGTATTATGAGAGGCTTTGTGCTTTTTTTATTTAGTATGCTGATGGGATGGACCGTTTATGGCCAGACGAAGAGCATACAGGGAATGTTGAAGGACGACAAGAATCGAATTGTCGCCGGTGCAACAGTGAAATTAACGTCAAAATTGGATTCCATGACGACAGGATCTAATATGGCCGGGATTTTTATCTTTGATAAAGTCAAGGCGGACACCTTTAAAATTACTGTTTCAAACCTTGGGTTCGAACGCTTTGAGCAGGAATTTAGTATCCCTAAAGGCGAATCAAAGCATATTATTCCAAGTTTGACTTTACAACAGAACTCACAGATGCTACAAGAAGTTGTTGTTGATGGAGTCCCTACAGTCGTTGTCAAAAGTGATACCCTCGAATATACCATGAAAGATCTAAAACTCCGCGATGGGGCTGTTGCAGAGGATGCTTTGAAAAAGTTGCAAGGGGTCGAAGTCGATAAAGACGGCAATGTAACGGCACAAGGGGAGTCTGTTAAGCGGGTTCGTATAAATGGTAAGGACTTTTTTGGTGGAGATGTAAAGACAGCTACACAAAATCTACCGGCAAATATTATCCAAAAGATGCAGGTCATCGATGATTATGGCGATATGGCCAATGTAACCGGTAATAAAACGGGTGATTCAGAAAAAGTCTTAAATATTCAGATTGACCCAAAATACAATACAGGACATATGACTACCTTACGGGCAGGCGTGGGAACCGAAGATCGTTACCAGGCTACAGGGATGTGGATGGGGATGCGCGAAGGTGAACAAATTTCTGTATTGGGAAATTTGAACAATACCAATGCACCCTTATTTGACTTTAGTACTGTAGGTGGCGGTGCGCGTCGTGGCCAAGGTGGTGGCGGCCGTCGCGGCGGCGGCATGTTTGGCGGATCGGACGGTTTAACTAAAATCGGTTCTATCGGGCTGAATTACCGTAAAGACTTTAATGATAAATTGACGGTTTACGGTAGTTACAGTTATAGCCATAGCAACAATACAACAATCTCGCAGCGCTTTCAGGAAAATACACTACCTAATATCATGCAAACGGACAGTGTTCAATCTAATTCCAATACAGTAGGAGCAAGCCACCGTTTTGAAGCAAATGTTGAATGGAAGCCTACAACGAAAGACTATATCAAAATTTCTCCTCAATTTGGTTACGACAATAGTGATGTAACGACAGGTACTAATTCGCTAACTTACCGTAGTAGTGTATTTAATAATTCACAGGCCCAAGATATTGTTGCAAATTCTACTGCACCGAGATTTGGGATTAGCGGATTGTACAACCATAAATTTAATGACAAAGGAAGGAATGTTTTTGTAAACATGAACTTCAATAATGCAAAAACAACGAAGGATCAGAATGCCATTTTAGATAGGCTATTGGCTGATCCCAACAATGCAAACGCTCCTCTAGATTCGATCTATGAAAAAACGATTCTAGAAGCAAATAATAAAAGTTGGAATGGGGGCGCTTCAGTGAATTATACTGAACCTGTTTCTGAGAAGGGAAAAGTAGAGTTTACCTATGACTTCAACAAAAACAAGTATGACAATTCGAATAAACAACAAGGGTTTGATCGCGATGGAAACCTTATTGCAGAAGATCCCAAGTTGAATTTTGATTATAATTATGATTATTCGTTCACAACACATAAAATCGGGGCAAACTATTTGTATAGTGGCGATAAAATAACCTATTCCATTGGAGCTGCTGCTCAGCCTTCTCAATTAAGAGGTGATGCGATCAGTTCAGGGTTAGTCGTGCCAATTCATCGCAACAATATGAACTGGATGCCTATTGCACGTTTTGAGTATAAATTTTCGAGACAGTCCAATATCTCTGTCAATTATTCGGGAACACCGAATGAGCCTTCAGTAACGCAGATCTTGCCGTTTGATATGAGTACAAACCGGACGAGTATTGTGATCGGTAACGCCAATCTGAATCCGGAATTTAGCCATCAATTGAATGTAAGATTCCGTAAGAATGATTTTCAAAAAGGAAACAACTTCTTTGCGTTCGTTAATGCCGGTTTGACTAACAACAAGATTGTGAGCTTGAGCAAAAGCTATTTTGATGATTTAATGGATTATCAAACTGGCCAAACAAATTCAACGTTAGTTTCTGAAACCCGCTATTTGAATGAAACAAGCGATAAGCCATTTAATGTGAGTTCTTTCTATCATTATGGTAAATCACTGAAAGAAAAAACATATAATATTATGTTAATGGGGGGTGTGTCTTACAATAAAAATATTGGATATGTTTCCACAGAGAAAGATGATAACGTAGGTCAAAAGAACATCGCCCGGAATATTGTATTAAATCAAGGTTTAATGTTTAGATATAATCCTTCCGAGAACCTAGAAATCAATCCAGGGGTACGCTACCAATTTAATCATACAGAGAATTCATTGACAAATCGTACGACGAATGTCTCGTCCTGGACACCAACATTGATTGGTTCTGTTAACATAACAAAAACAACCATTTTCGGAGCGGATCTATCCAAGCAATTCAACAGTGGTTATGGAGCCGGTATTAATGCAAATCCTTTCGTCATAAATACCTATTTGGAGCAGAAGTTCTTGAGTCAACAACGTGGTACTGTGCGTCTACAAGCATTTGACTTGTTAAATCAGCAAACGAATGTTTCAAGAACGGTGAGTGAGTCTATGATTACAGATAGCCGTACCAACCGTTTGGGTCGATATTTTATGATTCTGTTTACTTATAAATTCCAAAAATTTGCGATGGGAAATCCAGAAGGAGAGAATAGATTTCCGGGCGGAATGAGACCTCCGCGTATGTAATCTGATTCCCATAGGATATAAAAACGGTCATAGTGATTTCGCTATGACCGTTTTGCATTTAAAAATGCCTAGTTTTGTGAAGACTTCATATGCCCATACGATTTTGAAGATTGAGTAACGTAGCAAAAAATGTAAGATTTTGTATTTTTTGTTTTAGGGAAGACTGTCAAGGTTAATGGGCACAAAAAATAGATAAACTAAAAGAAGCTACAGCAAGTTTGTACTGCATGGAATACGAAATTATTAGACTTTCAAACGGAATACGCGTAGTATTTCAATATCAAAATTTACCGGTTACTCATGTCTGCATGGTCATCAACGCGGGGTCTCGGGACGAGTCTGCTGGAAAGTATGGTGTAGCCCATTTTATTGAGCACCTTTTATTTAAGCGTACTGAAAGACGCTCTACACAACAGATTATAAATCATTTGGAATCCGTTGGCGGAGATTTAAATGCTTATACGACGAAAGAGTATACCTGTGTACATGCCTCTATTCTTCAGCCTTATTTAAATCGTGCGTTAGATCTTTTTGAAGATATCTTCTTTCATTCCACTTTCCCCGATATAGAATTGGATAAAGAAAAATCTGTCATTGTAGATGAAATGGCATCTTATCTGGATAGCCCGGAAGAGTCTATTGTGGACGATTTTGAAGATCTGGTTTTTCAGGGATCGGGTTTAGGGCATAATATTTTGGGCCTGGAAGATCAGCTTCTTGCACTGCAAAAGGGTGATATTGTCGATTTTATGCGGGCAAATTATGATACAAATGAAATGGTTATTGGTATCACGGGCAATTATACGCTAAAAGAAGTTGAGCGATTGTTGCACAAAGTATTTGGGACCGTGCCTTCAAATACGATAGCACGTCTCCGCAATGACGTCAGACCACTTGTTGAACAGCATGTTGCCGTAGGCAAGCCAATCAATCAGGTGCATTATATGCTCGGTTCTTTAGCTTATAATTATCGAGATGACCGTAAGACGGGGCTGCTGCTTTTAAATAATATGCTTGGTGGAATGGGAATGGGATCTATCCTGAATCTCTCCATACGGGAGAAATATGGAATAGCCTATACCATTGAATCTAATTATACTATTTTTTCGGATACAGGGTTATTTAGTATTTACCTCGGTACCGATGAAGAAAAAGTTGAAAAAGCTAAAAAACTCGTCTTTAAAGAACTTGCGAAGCTGAGTGAGCAACCGCTATCTGAAACTGCGGTAAAAAAGGCGAAGCAGAAATTTATTGGGCAGATTGCTTTGACCGAAGAGAATCGTATGAGTATGATTATCTCTGCCGCGAAAAACGTGATGGACTATGATCGTGTCATTTTATTGGACGAAGTAATTGAAAAAATTCAGGATTTGACGAATACAGAGCTGCTGGAAATAGCGCAAGATGTATTTGACCCGAAGAAGATGTTGTCGCTAAGTTTTGTCCCCGAAGACTGAATTTAAGGACCTGTATAGATTCTTCAGAGAAGATGAATAATATGAGATCGATCGGCCGACGATGGGAATAATAGCTGGCTGACATGAATTTATATTGCATATAAAAAGCAATTTATCTAAGTTTGCGCTTACGGGAATTCGTTCTTCTCAACCATTGACTGCCGAAGGCAGATTCAATACCTATGGTAGCAGACAAATAAATGAATAAAAAATATAAGGGATGAAAACAGCATATGTATTTCCTGGTCAAGGGGCCCAATTTGTTGGAATGGGGCAAGACCTGTATAATTTAAATGATGAAACGAAAGCCTTGTTCGAACAGGCTAACGATATTTTAGGGTTCCGCATCACGGATATCATGTTTTCCGGTACAGACGAGGAGTTGAAACAAACGAAAGTAACCCAACCTGCTATTTTCTTGCATTCGGTTATTTTGGCGAAAGCGCTGGGAGAGTCTTTTCAACCGGACATGGTTGCAGGTCACTCATTAGGTGAGTTTTCGGCTTTGGTAGCAGCCGGTGCATTGAGCTTTGAAGATGGTTTGAAATTGGTTGCACAACGCGCCAATGCGATGCAAAAGGCATGTGAGCTTCAACCTTCGACGATGGCTGCGATATTAGGTCTGGAAGATGCTATAGTGGAAGATATCTGTGCTCAGGTTGATGATGTCGTGGTAGCTGCAAATTATAACTGTCCTGGACAATTGGTTATTTCGGGATCTATTGAAGGCGTGGATAAAGCTTGTGCTTTATTGACCGAGGCTGGTGCTAAGCGCGCATTAAAATTAAACGTGGGTGGAGCATTTCACTCACCATTGATGGAATCTGCCAAAGTGGAATTGCAAGCGGCTATAGAAGCTGTAGACATTTTGTCGCCTAGCTGTCCGATTTATCAAAATATCGATGCCAAACCACAGACAGATCCAGCGGTTATCAAGCAAAACCTTATTGCGCAATTAACTGGCGCTGTACGGTGGACACAGACAGTACAAAATATGTTGGCCGATGGTGCAACAGCTTTTGTAGAAGTTGGTCCAGGAAATGTATTGCAGGGACTGGTTAAGAAGGTAGACCGTCAAGTTCAGACTTCCGCAGCATCAGTGACCGCGTAACAAAATATTCAGTATAAAAAAGGAATTATTTTGCAGTGCCCTCAAAAAGTGTCCAACTTTTTGAGGGCATTTTTTATGAACGAAAAATCCAAATCACATCAAGAATTACCTGTAAAAATGGATAAGACATAGGGATCATTTTCGGAGATTACTCGGTGCTTCTTCGGAGCTCGTTCGGTACTTCTTCGGTTGGAAGCGAAGAAACACCGAACGAGCTCCGATCAATATCCGTCTTTTGACCGAGAGAATGCAGAATCAACGATGGGCTTAAAAACTATTTATCCTTAAACATACTGTAATGATCTTTCATAACTTGCAGGACAAAATCATTGGGGGTCATTTTTTCCGGATGTTTAACCTCCATCACCGTTTCCAGGCGTTGTACTAAAGCAGTTAAAATTCCTACGTCTCTTCTATCAAAAGCTGTTTGATAGATCTCTTTGACTGAGTTAGCATCCTTGTCGCTCAATTTAATCACTTGAGGAAATAGGATAGGGTGATTGTCGAATGTCTCTTCATAGATTGTGTCGCTCAATTTTAAGGTAGGTTTGAGACTGATAACAGAAGTTTCACCCGCAATATCTCCAATGCGTTGTCCATTTTTGGATAAAACGATCGAAGTAATGGCGACACCACCCATCGTCATCCAGATATCTACGATAGATAGGCTCCATCTGGACAAGTATTGATAGAAGTTGGCACGTGAGCCGTCAAGTTTGACGACCTTTATTTTCATGATTTTCTTGCCTACTGTTTGGCCTCCGAAGGCTGTTTCAGTAATCAAAGTATAAAAAAATGCAGGTAAGGTCAATGCCATCATAATCCCATAAAAGAGATAGGGATCTCCTGTGTTCATGTTAATGCTGTCCAAGAGAAAAAAGCAAAAGAAATAATAACAGACTATAATAAAATAATCTATTGCAAATGCGATCATTCTTGAGCCAAGACTGGCAAGATTATATTCGATTTTTACATTTTGTGCCGTATTTATCTCAAGCTTATTCATATGCAAATTAGTTGAATTTAATGTAATATAGCATATCTAGGTCATTTTAGCTCTAATTTGTGCTTTTCAATCATGGATATTTCCTATATTTGGTTATGCCAGTTAAAAAAATTAATGAGAGAAGCATCCTTTGTAGAACGAAATAAAGAAAAATGGACGTTAATTGAAAATAATTTATCAATTAATATGCAGGTTGATCCAGATGAATTGGCCTCAAATTACATTGAGCTCACAAATGATCTGGCGTATGCGCAAACCTTTTATCCTGAAAGTAAGGTAAAGGCTTATCTGAATGAACTGGCCGTGACCGTCCATCAGAAAATCTATAAAGATCAGAAAGCTTCCAATAATAAGTTTAAATCTTTTATCACCGAAGAGATACCACAAGCAATTTGGTCCATCCGTAGACCTTTGTTATACTCCTTTTTAATTTTTGTTTTGGCTTCGGTCATTGGTTTTGTGTCGTCTGTATACGATATGGATTTTATTCGGCTTATTTTAGGTGACTACTATGTTGATTCGACGATAGAAAGCATAAAAGCAGGAGATCCTGCTGCGGTATATGAAAAGGGGAGTAACTTTGGGTCAGCAATTTGGATTACGATTAATAATGTGCGGGTTGCCTTTATGGCCTTTGCTGCTGGACTATTTTTCAGTGTAGGAACAGGTTATGTTTTGTTTAGCAATGGTATTATGCTTGGTGCATTTCATCATATGTTTTTCCAGTACGGCGTTATGGGGAAAGCCATGTCGGCGATTTGGATTCATGGCACTATTGAGATTTCGGTAATTATTGTGGCTGGAGGATGCGGGTTGGCCATCGGTAATAGCATTCTATTTCCCAAATCGTTTACACGTTTGACATCTTTCGTCCGCGCAGCAAAGATTGCGATGAAAGTTCTCGTCAGCACAATTCCTTTTTTTATTATCGCTGGTACATTGGAAGGTTTTGTAACACGGTATTATAATGTGTCAATTTGGTTATGCTTATTGATTATCGTTTTATCCTTACTGGCTATCCTTTATTTTTATGTTATTAATCCTTATCGACTAGCAAAACGATTTCAATGGAAATAGATTTTGAGTTTCAAAAAGAACGGAAGGTAGGGGACTTTGTTCAAAGTTTCATAGATCTTTTTAAATTGATCTATAGACACTTTGTTTCTACTATTTTTGGTTTATCTGCGGTACCTCTAGCAGGGATTGCCTTGGTTTATTATTTTCTGTCTACAAAAATCACATTCTCTGCCAACAGTGATTCTTTTGAGGATATCGATGCTTTTACTTGGGCTGGATTACTCATTTTGGCGCTGGTAGCTTTGGGGCTTTACGTTTATGGTATTTCTATCGAATATTTTTTACTGCTCAAAGAGCGCAAAAGTACAGCATTTTCGGGCGCAGAGGTGCTGAAGAATTTCCGATCAAACCTCGGGAAATACTTTATGTTTTTAATTGCCATGATATTGGCGTTAATTGTCGTCTTTATTCCCCTGGCCATCGTCGCTGCAATTTGTGCTTTTATCCCTTTCGTCGGGAGTTTTGCGATCGGTATTTTGGGGTCGATGGTCGGCATTTGGTTATTTTGCTCATTTTTATTTTATCGGGAAGGTTATTCGGATCTAGGGAGCTGTTTTACAGATGCCTATGTGATGCTGAGCAAAAAATTGATTCAATATGGTATCGCGACCTATATCGTGAATTTTATTTTTCAAATGGCGGTCATGATGATTTCCATAGTTCCTTTGATTATCATGGGGCTTTTATCATTCAACTTCTTAGGTATAGATGCCGCCTTTTTTGATTCATCCTGGGGAAAACTGCTGATGACATTGGGAGGCTTATTTATCACGTTATTTACCCTTTTTCTGTATATGTCCGGTGTTTTGGCCAATGGTATTATTTATGAAACGGCCAAGGACCTCAAATTTGGAGAACGTATTTATGGCATGATCGAAAAGATAGGAGGAAAAGATGAATAGACTCTTCGTTTTTTTTGGTATCGCCTTATTATCCATTTTTTATGCTTGTGATCCAAAACCAAGGGATACGGATTCCAATAGTGATAGAATCGATTCGCTCAATGTGAGAATAGATTCGACCTTGGTGGGAACAGATTCTGTCGCTATTGACTCAATAGCCGTAAAAGCTCCTAATGGCCAACAGGAAAACGATGAAATTGACCTGTGGGATCCAACATTATTTGATTCAATCCCAAAATATACCGAAGAACGTTCGTTTAAAATGGATCCTTATCAGGATATCATCAAACGTTACGAGACTGATGATTTTGTTTATTCAGAAAATATTAAGGATCGCGTAGGCGTATTACAGCGCATCCTTGCGCGGCTCGCGGACTGGATTGGAAGTATCATGCCAGATAATCCCTATAAATTTCGGGAAGAGTTTGGTTATGTATTTGCTTTTTTAGCTGTTATTGCGTTAGCGTTTATCCTTTATAAAGTGCTCTACAACAGAAAACAATATTTTATTAAACATAGTGAAGAAGAGAGTGAACTTGACGTTTTAGCGTATGTAGAGCGAAACCTGATGAATAGCAATCTAGAACCTTACATTCAGGAGGCTATTGCGCAAAGGAATTATGCGTTGGGAATCCGATACTTACAGCTATTGAATATTCAGAAACTAGCGCAATCAGATCATATAAAATGGAAGCTGAGCAAAACAAATGCTGAATTTGCAGAAGAGATTCAAAACGAGGAGCTCCGTCGTGGATTTGCTGAATGTACAAGAATATTTGATTATGTCTGGTTTGGTCAATTTGAATTGGCAGAAGACAATTTTAGTCAATATCAGCAATTGTTTCACCAATATCAAAAACAGATTAAATGAAGGGATCGGTAAAATTTGGATTGATATTATTGACTGTTGTGTTAGTGCTAATAGCTCTTATCGATGCAACAAGTAAGAAACCTATTATCTGGGATCGGACTTTTGATGCAAAGGATAAAAATCCCTTTGGAGCTTATGTATTGCGTCAAGAACTGAAGCATATCATTGATCAAAAGAATACAACGATTGAGCGACCATTGTATGAGTATCTGGATAGCACAAAGAAAACAGACGCTAACTTATTTTTTTATACCTCCTATTTTTCGATGGGTGAAGCCGCGGAAGATAAGTTACTTGATTATGTAAACCGGGGTGGGAAAGCAATGATTGTAGCTGAGGATATTGATAATTATCTGTTGGATTCCCTGGGTTTGAAAGCAGATAATTTCTATGGTTTTAAAAAAGGTGTAGATATAAAAAGTCAGTTGCGCGTTCGGTTGATGAACGATAACAATAAAATTCATTACAGTAAATCAGATCTTGGCGAAGTATTTAAAAAACTTCCTAAAAATGCGACTATTTTGGGCTCGATCACCTATAAGGAATTTGCGCTACCGAACTTCATCGCGGTTCAATTTGGTAAAGGAACGTTCTATCTTCACCTGACCCCTGATTTATTTGGGAACTATTACTTGCTGAATTCCGCCTCGCAATATGCCTATGTTGCGAAGTCGTTATCTTATCTAAATGATAAGCCGATCGCTTGGTATGATTTTAAAGCGAATATGGAGCAATATCGGACACCTTTGCGTGTATTGCTTATGAATGATGGTCTTCGGCAAGCCTGGTATGTTTTGTTAGCGGGGCTAGTCCTTTTGCTTGTGTTTAGAAGTAGACGTGAGCAGCGGGCTGTGGCGGTAGTGAGTCCGGAACCAAATCTCTCGAAGGAGTTCTGTGGAACCATCGCTACTTTATATTATGAAAATGGTGCACCAGGTAATATGGTCGCAAAAAAAATAGATTACTTCCTGCACGATCTTCGGATGCGCTTTCATTTGGACACGCTGATGTTGCGGGAAGAAGAGTTCAGTGAGGAACTGGCCGAGCGGTCTGGGGTTTCGCTCGCAGAGACACAGTCTTTAATCAGGCTGATTGTTCGTATGCAAGATGCTAAACAACATGATGTGGCTGATCTCAAATTGATTAATGATACAATAGAAGAATTTAAACATAAAGCAAAAATGATATGAGTGACTTCGATAAATATATATCTTTTGAAAATCGAATAGATGTGTCCGTTTTATTCGATAAAATGGCGCAGGTAAAGTCGGAGGTGAAAAAAGTAATCGTTGGGCAAGATCAATTGATTGACATGCTCTTAATCTCGATCTTGGCTTCAGGGCATTCTTTGATCGAGGGCTTGCCTGGGGTGGCAAAAACATTATCCGCAAAATTGATTGCCAAAACTATTCACAGTGAATTCAAGCGGATTCAATTTACACCGGATTTAATGCCTTCGGATGTAACGGGATCGTCGATACTCGATTTGAAAAGTAATGAATTTGAATTTCGTCGGGGACCTATTTTTGCAAATATTGTTTTAATCGATGAAATCAATCGTGCTCCGGCAAAGACACAAGCCGCACTTTTTGAAAGTATGGCGGAGCAACAAGTGTCGGTCGATGGAACGACCTATCGATTGCCAGGACCGTTTATTGTTTTTGCGACACAAAACCCCATCGAACACGAAGGTACTTATCGATTGCCGGAAGCTCAGCTCGATCGTTTCTTGTTTAAGATCAATGTGAATTATCCTGAACTTGAACAGGAACTGGAAATATTAAAGGAGCACCATGCCCAAAAAGCAGAGAATAAAGAGGATCAGGTTCAGGCTGTAGTTTCGGCCGCAGAAATTTTAGAATTCCAGAAATTGATCAAATCTATCTTTGTTCACGAAGAGTTGTTAACTTACATTGCTCAAGTTATTATAAAGACACGCACGAATCCAAGTTTGACCCTTGGGGCATCACCGCGGGCTTCTATTGCTTTGTTGGAATCAGCAAAGGCTTCAGCTGCCTTGACAGGCCGAGACTTTGTTACTCCTGAGGATATTCGGAGGGTGGCATCTGCCGTACTGGGCCACCGTGTTATGTTAACTCCAGAAAGGGAAATGGAAGGATTTACCACCGCTTATGTCATCGACCAAATCATTAATTCTGTAGAAATTCCAAGATAAT
This sequence comes from Sphingobacterium sp. UBA7253, assembly GCF_002472745.1. Taxonomy (NCBI): domain Bacteria; kingdom Pseudomonadati; phylum Bacteroidota; class Sphingobacteriia; order Sphingobacteriales; family Sphingobacteriaceae; genus Sphingobacterium; species Sphingobacterium sp. UBA7253. The sequence goes on from NZ_DKSP01000089.1 coordinate 25,388, forward strand.
GAAGAAATTAAGGCAGCTTTTTCTAACAAATCAATTCTTCTACACCCTATTAGGTGTAGCAACACTCTTTACATTTTCTTTTTTCGTTAAAGGATTGTTGATTGTGGCTTGGATTGTTTTTTGGATATGGTTGGCTGTTTTGGCTTTTGATTTTATTGTCTTGTTTTCAGGAAAGGGGCGAATTGAGATCACAAGGATATATCCTGAAAAATTATCCAATGGCGATGAAAACCCGATGCGTCTGATTGTGAATTCTTTTTACCCGTTTGGGACAAAAGTGGATATTTTGGAGGAGTTTCCGGTACAGCTTCAAATTCGGGATAAAGATTTTGCGACAAGTTTGCTGGCCTTTCAGCGTTCGGAAATTTCGTTTTCCTTGCGGCCCACACAAAGGGGAGTTTATCAGTTTGGTCGTTGTATGGCTTTGGTTAAGCGTTTTGGATTTTTCAAAAGAAGGTTTGTTACCAATCAAGAACAGGAAATACCCTGTTATCCATCCTATATTCAACTCCGAAAATACCAGCTTTTGGCAACAAGTAATCGGTTGAATGAACTGGGGATAAAGCGTATTCGACGGATTGGTTCGGCTATGGAATTTGACCATGTTAGAGAGTATGTGCAGGGGGATGACTATAGACACATGAACTGGAAGGCATCTGCAAAAGTAAAGAAGCTGATGGTCAATCAGTACGAAGAGGAGAAGTCTCAGCCAATTTATTCTTTTATTGATTTAGGTCGGGCAATGCGTATGCCATTCAACGGTCTTACCTTATTGGACTACTCGATCAATGCAGCACTCGTTCTTTCCAATGCGACCATCTTAAAGCAGGACCGTGCCGGATTATTAACCTTTTCAAAGGATATCAATGCATTTATAGCGGCTGAGAAGAGGAATAATCAAATGCACAAGATTTCGGAGGCACTATACCAGGTGTCGACCAAATTTGAGGAGTCGGAATTTGGAAGATTATATAGTTATGCCAATGCACATATTAATAAACGTTCGCTGATTTTTGTCTATACAAATTTTGAGACCTTAGATTCCTTAAGACGTCAGCTAAATTATCTGTCGATGTTAAATAGAAGCCACATTATTGTCGTTGTTGTTTTTAAAAACGTAGAAATAGAGGATTTAGCGAAGAGTACGCCGAAAAAGACAATAGATATTTACAACCAGGTCATTGCTGAAAAGTTTATCTATGAGAAACAACTTATCGTACAGGAACTGATTCGCAATGGGTTTCAGACAATCTATACAGCACCGGAAAACCTGACCATTAACTCCATCAACAAATATTTGGAAATTAAGGCACGTGGCCTTATTTAATGATGGAGGTATCTTTGACCATTACTTTTGTCCACAAATGCTGATATTTTTCGATCGCTTTTAAATGAATCGGATGTGTCTCGTACGTTGTAATATCTTTAAGGTTTTTGAAAGTGACAATCAACGTATAGTCAAAGCTGTTGTCTACGACAGGTCTCGGGTTTGTCTGCGCCGGAACTCCATAATTGAGCGTTTTGATGACGTCGATTTTTCGAAGGTCCTCAAAAAATCCAACAAAATTCTTTTTTTCTTTTTCACTGAGATCTTTTTTTAGCCAAAAATTGACAACGTGTACAATGGTGCTGGACTCGATAGCCTCATCCGATTGAACTGTATTTGCCCATGTGGGAGCAGTTACGAGCACCATGGGTGCTAGAAGAAAGTTGCGTCTTTTCATGATTGAAACGGTTTAGAAGCTTTAAGATACAAAACCTTCGTGAATTCACCAATACCAATGACGCTCATCGTGAGAAAAGGTTTTTTGTGTTTAATGAAAAATAGGCGTTTTTAACAAACAAAAAAAGGAAGACATCATGTCTTCCTTTTATCTTTTTATGGAGGGTAGGCTCTTACAAACCAAACTCTTCTTTCACTTTATCGATATAATCCAGTTTTTCCCAAGTAAAAAGTTCAACCTCAATTTGCTTTTTCTCGCCAGTTGAGCTTTCGAATTCCTTGGTTACTTTTCTTGGTGTTCTTCCCATGTGTCCATAGGCAGCCGTTTCTGAATAAATTGGATTTCTCAGACCCAAACGCGTTTCAATTCCGTAGGGAGTCATATCAAACAAATGAGCAATTTTTTCAGCAATCTGACCATCGGTCAAATTTACTTTGCTCGTTCCATAGGTATTTACATAGATTCCCATAGGATCTTTTACACCAATTGCATAGGAAATCTGTACGAGAATTTCATCTGCAACACCTGCTGCCACTAAGTTTTTAGCAATATGGCGCGTTGCGTATGCAGCAGAACGGTCTACTTTAGATGGATCTTTTCCTGAGAAAGCCCCTCCACCATGTGCACCTCGGCCGCCGTAGGTATCGACAATGATCTTGCGACCGGTAAGTCCTGTATCTCCGTGAGGTCCACCGATAACAAATTTTCCAGTTGGATTGATATGAAACTTAATTTCATCGTTAAATAACAACTGAAGTTCTGGTTTCAATTGTGCTTTAACACGAGGAATTAAGATCGTTTTGATGTCATGTGTAATTTTATCCAACATAACTTGTTCCGTATCGAAGTCGTCATGTTGTGTGGAGATTACGATTGCTTCGATTCTTTTTGGTTTGTGATCGTCGCTATACTCAAGGGTAACCTGAGATTTTGCGTCCGGGCGCAAATACTTGATTTCGTTATTTTCGCGACGTAGCTCGGCCAATTCATAAAGTAAGCGATGCGATAGGTCCAATGCCAGAGGCATAAAATTTTCAGTTTCGTTGTTTGCATAACCGAACATGATACCTTGGTCGCCCGCACCTTGTTCTTGCCTTGTCTTGCGGTCTACGCCCTGGTTGATATCAGCAGACTGCTCGTGAATCGCCGAAAGAACGCCACAGGAATTTGCCTCGAACATGTATTCAGACTTGGTGTAGCCAATCTTTTGGATCACCGAACGGGCTATTTTCTGAACATCGAGGTATATGTTTGATTTAACTTCCCCGGCAAGGACAACCTGTCCTGTGGTTACTAGTGTTTCAATAGCGACGCGAGAATCCTCGTCCCATGCTAAAAAATTGTCTATTAATGCATCTGAAATTTGATCCGCAATTTTGTCTGGATGCCCTTCAGAAACAGATTCTGACGTAAATAAATAAGCCATGCTTTACGTAATTTTTAATATTGGATTTGCGCTAGAATGAAATAACAGCAAAGTGATAAGAGCCGTGATAGCGAAGGGTTTTTAGCACTTTTTTACTGTGGTTGCAATCTCCTTGTCGTTGCCTTGTAACGCAACAGCACGCAAATCAGTCCACATTCTATTTTTTGTGCGACAAAGCTACAATACTTTGAGGATTATTTAAAATCAAATTTATATTTTAACTTTTAAAAGCATAGGGAAGTGCGCTAATTAGTATAAAGATTACATTATTTTAAGAAATTGGTAATTTCCGCTATCTTTGGATATGTCAGAACGTAAACAAATACTGTTTGTTATTAATCCTATTTCAGGGGGGAAAAATAAAACTTCCTTTAAAAAACAAGTGCTGGATGTGCTTGATCTGCAGAAGTTTGATCCTACTTTTCAGCAGACCGCGAGACCGAACCATGCTTACGAAATTGGGCTGAAAGCGATCAAAGAAGGCTATGATGCAGTTATCGCGGTCGGTGGTGATGGGACGATCAATGAACTGGGCTCCGCTTTGGTAGGATCTGGAATTCCATTGGGGATTATTCCTGAAGGTTCTGGTAACGGCCTGGCGCTTTACTTGGGGGTTCCAATGAATGAAGCTGCTGCTATCCGTCGGATTAATCGTTTTGAATCGATAGAGGTGGATTGTGGTGTAATTAATGATAGACGATTTTTTAATATCGCGGGTTTAGGTTTTGATGCCTCTGTAAGTGAAAATTTTGCGAATGAAAATATTCGCGGACCTTTGGGCTATATGAAGTCCGTTTTTAATGTGCTCAGCAAGTATCAGCCTGCACATTACAAATTGACGATTGATGGAAAGGTATACGAAAGGCAAGCGTTTATGATCAGCGTAGCGAACTCTCCCCAATATGGAAATAATGCCTATATCGCACCACAGGCTTCGGTTAACGATGGCATTTTAGATGTCTGTATCGTGCACAAATTTCCGCTTTACATTTTGCCAAAGATGATTTTCCATCTTTTTAATAAATCGGCAGATCAATCCAGTTATGTCGAGATCATTCCTGGAAAGAACATACAGATCGAGATTGATAAGGTGTCACCGGTTCATGTGGATGGGGAGCCGATCGAACTTGGCGATAAATTGGATATTTCTATTATGCCAAAAGCATTAAAGATAATTTGTTAAGATCATGAGTAAAAATAAGAAACAGTCCTATGAGGGCGTTGTATATTCAACAGATGACAGCTTCAGCTATCAGCTGGCTGATTTTTTTCAGGAAGCAGATACGTTACCTGTAAATCAGCAAAACTTAAAAGTGCAGCTTGACCGGAAAATGCGGAAGGGGAAAGTTGTTACGTTGGTTACGGGGTTTGTTGGAAAAGCGGAAGACTTGGAGAATTTAGGTAAATTGTTGAAAACGAAGTGCGGAGTGGGTGGAACAGTGAAGGATGGGGAGGTCATCATTCAGGGAGAGTTTAAACAAAAGATCTATGATTTGTTACTTAAAGAGGGGTATCGCGTAAAATTAGTTGGTGGTTAAACAAGTATATCAGGGATAATCGTGGTAAATCTAATGAATTGTCTATTAGGCAAGTATGCTTTGAGTGTAGGATGTCTAGTTGTTCAGAAACATGAGTAATCACTTACTTTTTGTCGTTTAAAATCCTTGATTTTTTTGCATATCAAAAAAAAAATGGCTTTCATTGTAAAATAATTATTGCGAATAAGCGATTTAGCATAGAGTAATAATGATTATATAACGGGAACTGCTGAGAAAAATAACACTGATTAATGGTGTGTTCAGTTTGAAAAAACAAATTTGATTTTTTTTATATATTTGAGATGAATATTTTAAATTTGACATTAAATATTAAATTTGCTTTGCAAAATTGGTCTCAAAAGCGAATAAGAGTGCATATAATTTAAACAACATTATATATTTAAACAACAGTAAAAAACTAAAAATTAGAAAAATGGCAAACGCACCTAAAACTGCTGCAAAACAAGAGAGCAACAACGGAGGATCTTTCTTTGCTCAAGCTGCAATCATCATCTGTTTCATCGTGGGTTTCTGTGTATGGAAATTTGTGATGGGCAATCCAACTAACTTCGTTGACAACAATCCTGAAAATGCTCCAAATCCAGGTAACTACTTAGGAATGGTTTACCATGCTGGGGCTATCGTACCTGTTTTGCTTGGTTTATTCTTGATGGTATGGGTTTTCTCAGTAGAACGTTTTATCGTTATTAACAAAGCTTCTGGTAATGGTAACGTAGGAAACTTCGTTCGTAAAATTCAAACATTGATTAATGGTGGAAACATCGATTCAGCTATCGCTGAGTGTGACAAACAAAAAGGTTCAGTAGCAAATGTTGTAAAAGCTGGTTTATTGAAATACAAATCAGTATCTGCAGATCCTGAAGTAAACACTGAAAAAGCTGCTATTGCAATTCAAAAAGAAATCGAAGAAACTACAGCATTAGAAATGCCAATGTTAGAGAAAAACTTAAACGTTATCGCTACATTAGTTTCTATCGGTACATTATGTGGTCTATTAGGTACAGTAACAGGTATGATCAAAGCGTTCTCGGCATTAGCAACAGGTGGTGCTCCAGATTCAGCTAAATTGGCAAACGGTATCTCTGAGGCCTTGATCAATACAGCAACTGGTATCGCGACTTCAACATTCGCTATCGTATTGTATAACATCTTTACTGCAAAAATCGATAAATTAACTTACTCTATCGACGAAGCTGGTTTCTCAATCGTACAAACATACGCTGCAAACCACAAATAAGAACTATGATGAAAGTTTTTGATTTTATTTTATGGAAATCAAAAATCAAAAGCATCATAGGATAGAAGATTGAGTTTTTAATTTAAAAAGAAGAATTTAAAATGGGTAAAGCAAAAGTAAAAAGAGCCAGTACGTCGATCGACATGACAGCGATGTGTGACGTATCGTTCTTACTGCTTACGTTCTTCGTCTTAACGGCGACTGCGCGCCAACCGGAAGCATTGACGGTGGATACCCCAGCATCGACTACAAAAGATAAGTTACCTGATTCAAATGTAGGTATGATCACAATAGGCGATCAAGGTAAAGTTTTCTTCGGTACGACTGATCAACAGGTTCGCGTAAAAGCACTAGAAAGAATGTCAGCAAAATATGGCGTTGGCTTTTCACAAGAAGATTATGATCGTTTCAAATTGATGGAAAACTTTGGTGTACCAATGTCTAAATTGAAAGGATTATTAGCTCTGGATGGAAGTAAGCGTACGGAAAAAGGTGTGCAAACTGGTATCCCGGTTGATAGTACAGAGAATACTTCAAATGAGTTGTATTACTGGGTTCAAAATGCCCGTCTTGCAGCTGAGGAAGTAAATAAAGAAAAGGAAGCATCTGATAAAAACTTCGTGCATCCAGGACCTTTAAAGATGGCTATCAAAGCAGATGCGAATGAAAAATATCCTTCGGTTAATTTAGTTATTGAAACGTTGCGCAATCAAAAGCAAAACAAATTTAGTTTCATAACAGGCATGCGTGCTGAGGAGAAATAATTGACGATTTAATAAGAACAAACAATGGCAGAATTAAATCAGGATAGTGGTAAAAAAGGCAAAGGCGGGAAAGTAAGATCCAAGAAGAATGGCGGTAAGGTCGACCTTACAGCGATGGTGGATTTGGCGTTCTTGTTGATTACCTTCTTCATGTTGACCACATCCTTAAATAAACCGCAAGCGATGGATGTGGCTATGCCAGACAAAAATAAAATTAAGGAGCAACAAAGCGATGAATTGCTTACAGCAGATAATCGCTCCCTGACAATTTTATTGGGTTCTGACAATAAAGTCTCTTGGGTATATGGTCAAGTTGCTCGTCCGATCGAAGGTCCTACTGTTGCTGGTTACGGTGCAGATGGGATTCGTAAGGTTTTGATGGAGAAAAAGGCATATGTACCTCGCGTTTCAGGCGGTAAAGACATGATCGTAATCATAAGACCGAGTGATAAATGTACACAACGTAATCTTGTTGACATTCTTGACGAGATGAAAATTGTAGACGTAAAACGCTATATGATCGGAAAGATTACTCCAGAGGAAGTGGACGTGTTAAAACGTGACAATATCTATAATGATTAGTTATTAGATTGACACAAAAAACTAAAATAAGATGATAGGGTCAAAATTAGATATTTTTAAGAAAGAATGGCTTGACGTCGTTTTTCAAGGCCGCAATAAGGAGTACGGAGCTTATGAGCTTCGTAAGCTAGCGCCTAAAGCGACTAACAGGGGACTTCTTGTCGTTATCGGCATTGTAGTCATAGCCAGTTTCCTTAGTGTTTATGGAAGTAAGCTGTTCCCGAAGAAAGCCGTTGAGGCTCCTCCTGCAGTAACTGAAGTTACTTTGGAAGACCTTGAAGAAATCAAACCACCAGAGCCTGAAGAAGAGGAGCCGCTTCCACAAGAACCGGAAGAAAAACCTCAACAAGTGGCTATGGATGTACCGAAAGAAGATTTGGTTCGTTTCCCTGAACCTAAAGTAGCTCCTGCAAACAAAGTTGTGGAAGAAGTTGCTTCTCAGGAAGAGTTGAAAGATCCAAATAAAACGCCAGCGCGTATTACTTTGAAAGGTAGCCCGACTGGTACTTCTGTTGCACGTGGTGAATTTGGTTCGAAAAAACAAGATGGCGCAATAACTGGTGCTGCAAAAGGCGATCCAAATGGTAATGGAGATGAAATTCTTCCATTTAATGCCATCGAGGTTCAGCCAATGCCTGTAGGCGGTATGCAAGCATTTATGTCTTGGGTAGGTTCAAACTACGAGTATCCAGCTGCGGCAACTGAAAATGGTGTAAATGGTGTCGTTGAGGTATCTTTCGTTGTAGAAAAAGATGGTAGCTTAACAGACATCAATATCAAACGCGATTTGAAATATGGTACTGGTGATGCAGCCGTAAGGTTGCTTAAGAAAGCGAAGAAATGGAAACCTGGTATTCAAAATGGTCGTCCAGTTCGTGTAGCGTACACTTTACCAATTCGATTGAACCTTCAAAATTAGAATGACAAATTTTAATTCGAATAATAGTTCAAATTATAGACAGAAATCGCCTCTGAAGCGGTTTCTGTCTATTTTGGGACTATTTATGTTTGGCTTTTATTTTGTTTTGGGCCTTTTGATTATATTCTGGGACAATTTTCCCATTGAGATTAATCCAACCTACAAAACAATCTTTGGTGTCGTATTGATCCTGTATTCTTTTATGCGATTTGTGCGGCTTTGGCAAAATAATTTTTAATTAACTGCCCTCTTCTTTTTGGCTAAAACCAATTCTCTCTTCAAAAATTAAACTATTTTTTAATTAAACTGTCTTATTTTATGATGTATCATATGAGAAAATATAAAATGATTCTTGTGATGCTTGGCATCTGTATGGGCATTTTTGTTTCCTGCGAAAATAAAACAAAGCAAACGAAAGAGAGCGATGATATTCTAACGGGTAAGCTACCCGTTATTGTGGATCAAACTTTGTTGCCTATTATCCAAGAATCTGCGGATGTGTTTGAGAGTTCTTATCCAAATTCGAGTTTGGAGCTTATTGCTCGTCCTGAAATTAAAGCGGTGAATGCATTGCTTGGCGATTCGGCCTATGTGGTTGTGTTGACGCGCAAGCTGACAAATGAGGAAGATAGCTACTTTAAAAAGCGAGGTATTCAACCTAAAATATTCCAAATGGCGTCGGATGCCGTTGTATTGATCAATAATCGTAACAGTGCTGATACTATAATGCCTCAAAAAGACGTTAAGTCTTTGTTGGAAGGTAACTTAGCAGGACAACGACTGATCTTTGACAACGCCAATTCAAGCACACTGCGCTATTTGAAAGATTATTTTAAATTGAACAAAATCGATCCGAAAGCTGTTTCTGCTTTGAAAGATAGTGAGGATGTGATGAAATATGTGAGCGAGAATGCGAATACAGTAGGCGTTATTGGTTATAATTGGTATTTAAAAGCTGTAGAAAAAAATTCGAATTTATTGGATAAAATTCGTACATTGAGCATCGAAAGTGTTGGTAAGGAGGGCGAAAAGGTCAGTTTTTATAGACCATCCCAATCTACTATCGCCGACGGCTTATATCCTTTTGTAAGACCTGTCTACATTATGAACTATCAGCCGAATATGGGCTTAGGTTTAGGCTTCAGTGCCTTTTTGACAGGAGATCGTGGACAACGTATTGTATTGAAAGCTGGACTGGTTCCTGCTACAATGCCTGGACGTGAGATCATTATTAGAGATGAAAGTTATATTAAATAGATAATAAATAGTACAAAAATAGATTATGACAAACAGTAAATTATTATTTAGTCTTTTATTGGCGGGATCTGTGGGCACAGTAAGTGCACAAAGTTTGAAAGATGCTAGAGCAGCCATCGAGGCTGAAAATTATGGTAAAGCGAAAACTATCCTTCAACAGTTAGTGACTAAGCAACCTAAGAATGGAGATAATTATTTCTATTTGGGTCAAATTTATTTGGTAAACGACAGAGCGGATTCTGCCGCTGCGATTTTCAACCAAGGTTTGGCTGCTGATCCAAAGGCTACAATCAACAATGTAGGTTTGGGCTATGTTGACTTAATGAAAAAGGATAAAGCGAGCGCTGAATCTAAATTCGCTTTGGCAACAGCAAAATTAGGTAAGAAAGATTACGAGCCATTATTGGAAATCGGTCGTGCATATATAAAAACGCCTGAGCCCGATTATGCGAAAGCTTTGGAATACCTAACGCAAGCGAAAGAAAAAAACAAAAAAGATGTTGCAATTCCTATCGCATTAGGTGATGCATACCGTGGTTTAAAAGAAGGTTCATTAGCTTATACAAGCTATGGTGAAGCGACTGATATCGATCCAAATTCAGTACAAGCGAAAGTTGGACAGGCTGTTATCGTACGTGGAGCGCAGGCTTTTGATGAGGCAATTGGACAATTGCAGACTATCGCTACAGAAACTCCGGCATACGCACCTACTTACCGTGAGTTGGCTGAAACATATAACCAATGGTCTAGATTGCCGGGTACTTCTGACGAGAAATATGTCGAGTTAAATAAAAAAGGTGTTGAGCAATACAAAAAATACCTGGAAGTTGCGGGTGATAATTCATTGGAAGCTAAAATCCGTTATGCCGATTTCTTGGTTTACGCGCGTCAATACGACGATTTGAAAGTAGTTTCTGAAGAATTAGCTCAAAACCCTTCTGTAGATCCAAAAATCTATCGTTATTTGGGGTATATCGCCTTCCAAAAAGCTAAAGATTATCCGAAAGCATTGGAGTACTTAAACCAGATGTTTAGCAAAATGGAAAAAGATCGTGTAATTCCATTGGATTATATGTATCTAGGTATGTCTGAGATTGCTGCAAATAGCCCAAAACCAGCGGCTGCTGGTGCAGATAGCACGGCTACTGCGGCTCCGGTATTGACAGCAGAGAATACGGCGAATATTCAAAAGGGTATTGCTGATATTAAGAAAGCAATTGATTTAGACAAAGAATTGTTGGGAGAAACAGCTGAGTTGGCATTTGCTAAATACCAAGAGCAAGAATTGCAGACAGCAGCCTCTTTATTCGAGCTAGTTGCTTCTTATAAAGATAACAAAACATATTTGTTTGATGCAAACTACTATGCTGGAGAAGCCTATTACCAAATCGGTGCAAAGGAAGATGCTGCTAGTAAGAATGAAGAACAAGTCGTCGTTAATCAAGAATTGAGAGATAAAGCAATTGCTGATTTGCAAAAAGCACAGACTTTCTTATCTGTTATTGAAACGACAGACAATAAAGAAGCACAAGATAAATATTTGATCAATGCGCTTTATTATAAAGCTTTTGCTGCCTTAACCGCGGACAACTTGGAGCAACCTAAAGGTGATTTTGTTGCACCATTCCAAAAATTGATCGAAACCATCAATCAACGTGGCGCACAAGAGAAGAATAAAAATTATTTGATCGATGCAAATACATATATCGGACTTTACTATTACGTGAAGCAAGATCTTCCTAAAGCGAAGGAGTGCTTCCAAAAAGTATTGGCTATAGATCCGGCAAATGAAGCTGTTAAAGGTTACTTAGAGGGCCTGAAATAAGCTTAAATAAAATCATTCTAAATTAGGCGTAGATAGTAATATCTACGCCTTTTTTGTTTTGATTTTTACCTTGAAATCTCTATATTTAGAGATAGTTACCAATATAAATTTTAATTGAGATGGAGCAAGCCAATAGTATGCCGATAGACTACTTGCCTATATTTATACAGCTTTTAGTAGCTGTAGGATTTGGAGTAGGTACCATAATTATTACACATCTTATCGGGCCAAAAGTCCGCACGGAAAACAAGCTTGGAGCTTTTGAGTCGGGAATTGAAGTTGTCGGAAATGCCAGGCAGCCTTTCTCCATAAAATATTTTTTGGTCGCTATCCTGTTTGTCATATTTGATGTTGAAGTTATTTTCATGTATCCATGGGCAGTCAACTTCCGGGAAATGGGACTACAGGGCTTGATCGAGATGTTTATTTTCATGGGACTGCTCTTGTTGGGCTTTATCTATGTGATCAAGAAAAAAGCATTGAGTTGGGATTAGATATTCCCGTGATGGTTGGCCTTTGGGCCAGCAATACTTAAACCTATAAATCGACTTTTCATGAGTGATATAAAATTGGCAGAAGCTCCTCCGGGAGTAGAAGGCGCAGGTTTTTTTGCGACAAGTTTGGACAAAGCCATTGGCTTGGCCCGAGCCAACTCCTTATGGCCTTTACCCTTTGCCACATCCTGCTGTGGTATCGAGTTTATGGCTACGATGGGCTCTACTTACGATTTGGCTAGATTTGGTGCCGAACGCCCGAGTTTTTCGCCGCGTCAGGCAGATATGCTATTGGTGATGGGTACCATCGCTAAGAAAATGGCTCCGGTGTTAAAGCAGGTGTATATCCAAATGGCCGAGCCGCGCTGGGTAATTGCTGTAGGGGCCTGTGCATCTAGTGGGGGTATTTTCGATACGTATTCTGTGCTACAAGGAATAGACGAAATTATACCGGTTGATGTGTACGTGCCTGGTTGTCCTCCCCGTCCAGAAGCAATTTTGGATGGTGTGTTGCGTCTACAGGATATTGTAAAGAATGAATCATTGAACCGGAGAAATACACCCGAATACAAAGCGCTGCTTGAGAAGTACGGAATACATACAAATAAATAGATGATGGAAAACAGTTTTTTATTGGATAAGCTCCAAGGAAATTTTCCGGCAAAGATTAACGAAATTCAAGATGCACACAATTTATTGACGATTGTCGTGGATACGGAAGATGTGATTGATGTACTTCGTTTCTTGAAATCGAATAAGGAGTTGCAGTTTATCCATCTCACGGATATTACGGCGGTACATTATCCGCATTTAGAAAAGGAGTTTGCTGTGGTTTATCATATTCATAGTCTCGTTCATAATATCCGAATCCGAGTGAAGGTCTTTTTGTATGGGCCGAATCCTGAGATTCCGACAGCAACCGTCGTTTGGAAAGGTGCGAACTGGATGGAGCGTGAGACTTTTGATTTTTTTGGTGTCAATTTTATAGGACATCCCGATTTGAGGAGGATTTTGAATGTAGATGATATGGAGGTGTTTCCAATGCGTAAGGAATATCCTTTAGAGGATCCAAATCGCGTAGATAAGAAAGATTTGTATTTCGGCCGTTAATTTATACGATATGAGCGAATTTATAAGCAAGATAACATCTAATCAGCCTGTCTTCGAAGACAACGATCCGCAAGACGAGTTGATTACCCTGAATATTGGTCCCACGCATCCCGCCACGCATGGCGTATTTCAGAACGTGGTACAAATCGATGGCGAGCGTATTGTGAGTGGCGTGTCCACGATCGGTTATATTCACCGCGCATTTGAAAAAATTGCTGAACATCGACCTTTTTATCAAATAACACCTTTGACTGATCGTCTAAACTATTGCTCGTCTCCAATCAATAATATGGGCTGGCATATGACCGTTGAAAAATTACTTAAAATAGAGATTCCTAAGCGGGTGCAATATATGCGTGTTATCGTCATGGAGCTTGCCCGTATTGCGGATCATATTATTTGTAATGGTATTTTGGGGGTAGATACGGGTGCTTTTTCGGGCTTTTTGTATGTGATGCAGGAACGCGAGTTTATCTATGAAATCTTTGAAGAAATCTGTGGCGCTCGTCTGACAACGAACATTGGTCGTATTGGAGGCTTCGAGCGTGATTTCAATGCTATAGCCTTTGAGAAAATACGTGAATTTCTGAAACGCTATCCTCCGGTATTGCAAGAGTTTGAAGAGTTGTTTGTTCGTAACCGCATTTTTATAGAACGAACGTCGGGTGTTGCTGCTGTAACAGCAGAAGATGCCCTGGATTATGGCTGGTCTGGTCCTATTTTACGTGCGACAGGTGTAGATTACGATGTGCGTGTACAGAATCCTTATTGCTCGTATGAAGAATTTGATTTCGATGTGCCTGTTGGCACGACAGGTGATGTATACGATCGTTTCATGGTTCGCAATGCCGAAATGTGGCAATCACTTCGGATTATTGAACAGGCATTAGCGAAAATTGAGAAAGAGCCTAAAGGAGTCTTCCATGCGGAGGTTCCTGATTTCTATTTACCTCCGAAAGAACAGGTGTATACCAATATGGAAGCTCTAATTTACCACTTTAAAATCGTCATGGGTGAGGTGGATACACCTAAAGCCGAAGTTTATCATGCGGTCGAAGGGGCAAATGGTGAACTTGGTTTTTATTTGATTCATGATGGTGGACGGTCACCTTATCGTCTGCATTTCAGGAGACCTTCTTTTGTCAATTATCAGATGTTTGCACCAATGAGTGCAGGAATGCTGATTTCAGATGCTATTATAAATATGAGTAGTCTTAACGTTATAGCTGGAGAATTAGATGCTTAGTGTAAAACAACATAATGAAAATGTAACGTTTTCTCCAGAATTGTTAGCCAAGTTTGGAGAAGTGGTAAGCCGTTATCCCGAAGGAAAGCAGAAATCGGGCTTATTGTCCATTTTACATTTGGTTCAGGCGGAATACGGCTGGGTCAGCGCAGATGCGATGGATAAGGTTGCTGTTTACCTGAATATATTACCGATTGAGGTATATGAGGTGGCAACCTTCTATACCATGTTCCTGTTGCAACCCAAAGGAAAATACGTACTGGAGATTTGCCGTACCGGGCCTTGTTGTTTGGTCGGTGCAGAGCGTATTATGGGGCATTTAGAGCAAAAGCTCGGTGTAAAGGAGGGGCAGGTCACAAGCGATGGGCTTTTCTCTTGGCGTGGTGTAGAATGTTTGGCTGCCTGTGGTTTCGGACCAGTCTTACAGATTGGCCCTGAATATACATTCTATGAGAATCTGACAGAAGATAAAGTCGACGAATTGATTGATAATTTAAAAGCTAAAACAGAATAATATGGCACGTAAACTTTTGTTGACTCATATCGATGTTCCGGGCATCAATACCTTTGAGGTCTATCGACAAAAAGGTGGTTATGTTGCTGTTGAAAAAGTATTAAAGACAATGTCTCCTGAGGATGTTGTCGAAGAAGTTAAGAAGTCTGGATTACGTGGCCGTGGGGGAGCTGGTTTTCCTACGGGGATGAAATGGTCCTTTTTGGCTAAACCTGAGGGGGTGCCACGCTATTTGGTCTGTAATGCCGACGAGTCTGAGCCAGGGACATTCAAAGACCGTTATTTAATGACACATATTCCGCATGCACTCATTGAGGGAATGATTGTATCCAGCTTCGCTTTGGGGGCTCACACGTCGTATATCTATGTGCGTGGAGAGATGATGCCACAGATCAGAATTTTGGAGCGTGCTATTGCTGAAGCCAAGGAAAAAGGGTTTTTGGGTAAAAATATTTTAGGTTCGGGGTATGATCTGGAGATCTATGTTCAACCGGGAGGTGGAGCGTATATCTGTGGTGAGGAAACGGCTTTATTAGAGTCTTTAGAAGGTAAACGAGGTAATCCGCGTATTAAACCCCCTTTTCCGGCGATAGCGGGTTTATATAACTGCCCGACAGTGGTGAATAATGTGGAATCTATTGCAACGACAGTTCCCATTATAAATTTGGGTGGTGAAGAGTATGCTAAGATCGGTGTAGAGCGTAGTACCGGAACAAAATTAATTTCCGCTAGCGGAAATATTGTAAAACCAGGTGTCTACGAGATCGAACTCGGTCTGCCTGTTGAAGAATTTATTTACTCGGACGAATATTGTGGTGGTATTGCCAACGGAAAACGAATGAAGGCTGTCGTGGCCGGAGGCTCTTCGGTGCCTATTTTACCGGCTAATCTGATCTTGAAAACTGCTGCTGGAAATAGTCGATTGATGACTTATGAGTCATTGGCTGATGGTGGCTTCCAAACTGGTACAATGCTCGGATCAGGTGGTTTTATCGTATTTGATGAGGATCAGTGCGTGGTGCGTAATACCTGGAATTTTGCGCGATTCTATCATCATGAAAGCTGTGGTCAATGTTCGCCTTGTCGTGAAGGAACAGGCTGGATGGAGAAGGTGTTGCATAAGATCGAGAGCGGTCACGGCTCGATGTCAGACATTGATTTGCTGTGGGATGTGCAGCGGAAAATTGAAGGCAATACAATCTGTCCATTAGGGGATGCTGCAGCATGGCCTGTGGCAGCAGCAATAAGACATTTTAGGGATGAATTTGAATGGCATATCCTGCATCCGGAAGAGTCACAAACACGGAATTATGGACTGGCACATTATGCTGATCCTTTACAACCAATAGTATCATAATAGAAGCTGTAACGATAAATTAATCATATCATGGCAGAAGCGGAAGATATAAAGTTTAAGGTCACCATCGATGGTATACCGATAGAGGTTGCTCCTGGGACAAGCATATTAAATGCAGCGAGACAGATCGGCGGCGATATAGTCCCTCCGGCAATGTGTTACTACTCCAAACTGGAGGGGAGTGGCGGTAAATGCCGTACCTGTTTGGTAAAAGTCTCCAAGGGATCTGAAAAAGATCCAAGACCGATGCCGAAATTGGTGGCTTCTTGTCGTACAACGGTGATGGACGGTATGGAAGTACAAAATATTACTTCGCCAGAGGTGGTGGAAGCAAGAAAAGGTGTTGTTGAAATCTTATTGATTAACCATCCCTTAGATTGCCCAATCTGCGATCAGGCTGGTGAATGTAAATTGCAGGATCTTGGATATGAACACGGCAGCGCTCATACACGCTACGAATTCGATCGACGTACCTTCGAACGCATTGATCTGGGCGATAAGATCCAATTGCATATGAACCGTTGTATCTTATGTTACCGTTGTGTTTATGTCGCAAATCAGTTGACCGACCAGCGTGTACACGGTATCTTAGGACGAGGAGATCATGCCGAGATATCGACTTATATTGAAAATGTAATCGATAATGATTTCTCCGGAAATGTTATTGATGTATGTCCTGTGGGCGCTTTGACCGATAAAACCTTCCGTTTCAAGAACAGGGTATGGTTTACGAAGCCTGTCGATGCTCATCGCGACTGTCCGACATGTTCGGGTAAGGTAACCTTATGGTATAAGGGAGAAGAGGTCATTCGGGTAACTGCTCGAAAGGATGAGTTTGGTGAAGTGGAAGAGTTTATCTGTAATACCTGTCGCTTTGATCAGAAAAAAACAAGCGATTGGGTGTTGGAGGAACCGACAGAAATAGACCGACATTCCGTCATTTCTGCCAATCACTACGAGTTATTTAATCCGCCGAAAGTTGTTAAGGAGAATCCATTACTACAGGAACAAAATCGCGAACAGTTGGCTAGAACAGAAAAATTGAAATAATCACAAACATGGAGTGGTCTTTTGTCATAGAAAAATTAATACTGGTGTCTGTTATTTTTGTTATCACCTTGGTGATCGCGATGTATTCGACACTTGCGGAACGTAAAATTGCAGGCTTTATGCAAGATCGATATGGTCCTGATCGGGCTGGTCTCTTTGGTATTTTGCAACCGTTGTGTGATGGAGGTAAATTCTTCTTTAAGGAGGAAATTATCCCGGCGGGCGCACACAAAGTGCTCTTTATTTTGGGGCCTACAATTGCGATTATAACGGCATGTATTAGTTCAGCCGTTATTCCTTGGGGGCAGGAATTGCAGATTGGAGATCGCACAATTTCTTTGCAGGTTGCGCAAGGAATCAATGTTGGGGTGTTGTATATGTTTGGTGTGATTGCACTTGGCGTATATGGCATCATGTTGGGTGGCTGGGCCTCCAATAATAAATTCTCGCTTATGGGTGCAATTCGTGCAGCATCACAGAGTATAAGCTATGAGATTGCAATGGGATTGTCGCTTATCGCTTTGTTGATGGTAACGCGTACCTTGACACTGGAAGAAATCGTTGCGCAGCAGTCGGGCTTTGTCAATTGGAATATCTGGGCACAGCCCTTGGGTTTTATCATTTTTATGGTCTGTGCTTTTGCCGAATGTAATCGGGTTCCCTTTGATTTGCCTGAATGTGAAACGGAGCTTGTCGGTGGTTACCATACAGAGTACTCCTCCATGAAATTGGGACTCTACATGTTTTCCGAATATATTAACATGTTCGTTTCCTCTGCATTGATGGCATCACTTTATTTTGGCGGATATAATTTCCCTTTTATGAATGATCTGGGATTATCTGCCAATATGATCACGATCATCGGGGTGGTTGTATTCTTCATTAAAATATTGCTGTTTATCTTTTTCTTTATGTGGGTGCGTTGGACTTTACCACGTTTCCGCTACGATCAATTGATGAATCTAGGCTGGAAGATGTTGATTCCATTGGCGATTGCCAATATTGTACTTACAGGTGTATTTACATTGATTAAAGATACTTATTTCTCATAAGAAAGGACTTTTTATGCAACTAACCAATCGTAAAAAAGTAATCGAACAAAAACCGATGACATTTTCGGAAAGAATTTACTTTCCGGCTATTATCAAAGGTTTACGCATTACATTAAGGCATTTTTTTAAGAAAATTCCAACCATTAAATATCCTGAGGAAATAAGGCCTTATTCGAAAAACTTCAGGGGGCAACATTCGCTCAAACGTGATGAGGAAGGGCGTGAGCGGTGTACAGCCTGTGGATTATGTGCTTTGTCCTGCCCTGCAGAGGCGATTACAATGACTGCTGCCGAGCGAAAGAAAGGTGAAGAAAATCTTTACCGCGAGGAAAAGTATGCGTCAGTATATGAAATCAATATGTTGCGATGTATTTTCTGTGGTCTATGTGAAGAGGCCTGTCCGAAAGAAGCGATCTATCTGGATGGACCACATGTGACAGCAGATTATCTCCGTAAGGATTTTATCTATGGAAAAGATAAATTGGTAGAACCAACTTTTGATATTACCAAATTAAAGAGCTAAACCAGGAAATTATGACAGTATTTTATTTTGTAGCCTTCTTGTCTATTTTCTTTGCGCTGCTGACCATTTTTACAAAAAATCCTGTACACAGTGTACTGTATCTGGTCATTACGTTTTTTACGTTTACAATACATTATATTCTTTTGAATGCACAGTTTTTGGCTGTGGTGAATTTCATCGTATATATGGGAGCCATCATGGTTTTGTTTTTATTTGTATTGATGCTGCTCAACCTGAATAAGGATACCGAACCCATGAAATCCAATTTGGTTAAGTTTATGGGTGTTATCGCCGGCTGTTGCCTATTGGTGACTTTCTTCGGTGTATACCGCGTATTTGATATTTCTAATCCCTTGACTGTTGTTAATCCAGAAATCGGGTTGGTTAAGAATCTGGGTAAGGTGTTGTTTAACGAATTTTTGCTTCCTTTTGAGTTATCATCATTATTGTTATTGACGGCAATGATTGGAGCAATATTATTAGCTAAGAAAGAACCTAAACAAATCTAATGGAAACAGTTGTTCAACAGTTGCAGGGGGTGCCAATAAATCATTATCTGATTTTTTGTGCGATTATTTTCGTTATTGGTGTTATCGGTGTTCTTATTCGCCGTAACGTCATTATTATTATGATGTCTATTGAATTGATGCTGAATGCGGTGAACCTTCTTTTAGCTGCTTTTTCAGTGCAGCATGGCGATTCGTCAGGACAGGTCTTTGTCTTCTTTATCATGGCATTGGCGGCGGCAGAAGTTGCCGTAGGCCTTGCGATTATTATTATGGTATATCGGAATACGAAGTCTGTGGATATCGATTCCTTAAATAAACTTCGTTGGTAGAACTTAAGAAATAAATACGATGAGTGAATTAGTTTGGTTGATTCCCCTTTTGCCCTTAATCGGGTTTATAGTGAATGGATTGGGTAGGAATACCTTTTCCAAAGGTATGATAGGCGCTGTTGGCAGCGCTGTAGTGCTTATTTCTTTTGTATGTAGCTGCCTTCTGTTCTCTGAAGTTTACCAAGCGAGACAAGCTGGACAAGCAGGCATCGTTGAACAACATGTATTTGATTGGATTGCAGTGGGCAATCTCAAGATCGGTCTTTCCTTTTTGGTAGATCCGTTAAGTGCGATCATGCTCTTAATCGTTACGGGAATTGGTTTCCTTATCCATGTCTATTCCATTGGTTATATGCATCATGATAATGGATTTGGTAAGTTCTTCGCTTATTTGAATCTCTTTATCTTTTTTATGTTGCTATTGGTATTGGGATCCAATTACCTGGTCATGTTCATCGGTTGGGAAGGTGTAGGACTATGTTCCTATTTATTGATTGGCTTTTGGTATAAGAATAGTTCGTATGCAAATGCAGCAAAAAAAGCATTTGTGATGAATAGAATAGGGGATTTAGGTTTTCTGCTTGCGGTATTTTTAATACTTGGGACTTTTGGCTCCTTAGAATTTTCGACTGTATTTCCAGCGGCCAAGAATTTTGCTGTTGGTGATATCACAGTCGTTAGCATTACCATTTTGTTATTTATTGCTGCAACAGGTAAATCGGCGCAGATACCTTTGTTTACCTGGTTGCCAGATGCCATGGCTGGCCCGACACCCGTGTCGGCCCTGATCCATGCGGCGACGATGGTTACAGCCGGTATTTATATGATTGCACGTTCCAATGTATTGTTTATCCTTTCACCGTTTACGTTGCAGCTCATTTCTGTCATAGCTATCTGTACAGCACTATTGGCGGCTGCGATTGCACTGACGCAGAATGATATTAAGAAGGTATTGGCGTATTCAACCGTTTCACAACTTGGGTATATGTTCCTTGGCCTTGGTGTCGGAGCATTTACGGGAGCATTTTTCCATGTATTGACTCATGCCTTTTTCAAAGCATTACTATTCTTAGGGGCCGGATCTGTTATACATGGTATGAGTGAGGAACAGGATATGCGTAAAATGGGCGGCTTGAAGAAAGCAATGCCTATTACTTATCTGACGATGTTGATGGGGACAATTGCGATTGCAGGAATTCCACCATTCTCTGGCTTCTTCTCGAAAGACGAAATATTGGCGGGGGCTTTTGCCGCTAGTCCGGTCTTATGGGGTTTAGGTTTTATTGGCGCATTAATGACGGCATTCTATATGTTTAGGATGCTGTTTATGACCTTTTTTGGAACATTCCGTGGCACGGAAGAACAAAAACATCATTTGCATGAATCTCCAAAGAGTATGACCATGCCACTCATTGTATTGGCTATACTTTCTGTGGTTGGAGGCGTGATCAACTTACCAGCTGTTTTGGGAGGTAATCATTGGCTTGAGGATTTCCTGGCGCCAGTGTTCTCAGAGGGAAAAGCGATAATACCTGCAACTCATCATTTGGAACACAGTACTGAATATTTATTAATGGCCGTTTCTGTTGTTGGAGTATTGATTATGGTTGCTT
>NZ_DKSP01000089.1:46610-47426 GCF_002472745.1 Sphingobacterium sp. UBA7253
AGTATTGATTATGGTTGCTTTAGCCTTTAATAAGTATGTTAAACGACAACAGTTACCTGAAGCGGGAGAAGGTACCAGAAGTTTCTTGGCGAATCTATCTTACAATAAGTTTTACGTGGATGAACTTTATGATAGCATCATTGTACGTCCGATCAATTGGCTCTCGGCTTTCTTCGGGAATGTTGTGGATCAACGTGGGATTGACGGTGTTGTTAACGGTGCCGGGAAAGCAACATTTGATACAGGAAAAGTATTGCGTTTGCTCCAGAATGGTAATGTTGGTTTTTATTTATTGATGATGGTAATTGGGGTGATTGCCATTTTCATCTATGGATTGTTGAGTCTTTAATTTTGGTATAATCGATGGATAACTTGTTTTTACTTATTTTATTGCCGTTAATAAGCGCATTGATTCTAACGTTTTTAAAGACCAATGCTGCAAAGTCTATTGCCTTGATTTTATCATTACTGTCTTTGGCTTTGACTATTCCTTTCCTTTGTACTTTTGACGCAAATGGCGGAATGCAATTTGAACAAAATTGGCTATGGATTTCTTCATTGCATATTCATTTTCATATCGGCGTTGATGGAATTAGCTTGCCGTTGATCTTATTGACGAATGGGCTGATGCCTTTAATTATTGCCACAACCTTTAAGAAGGATTATAAAGGAAACTTTTATGCTTTAATGGCTTTTATGCAAGCGGGCTTACTGCTCGTATTTATGGCCTTGGATGCCTTTACTTTTTATGTGGGGTGGGAGATTGCCTTGATTCCGATTTATTTTATTTGTGCACTTTGGGGTGAAGGAGATCGT
>NZ_DKSP01000089.1:47485-72920 GCF_002472745.1 Sphingobacterium sp. UBA7253
CGCTCTTCCGATCTCTTTTACTTTTTATGTGGGTTGGGAGATTGCCTTGATACCGATTTATTTTATTTGCGCGCTTTGGGGTGAAGGAGATCGTATTCGCGTAAATTTGAAATTCTTTATTTATACTTTTTTGGGTAGCCTTTTGATGTTGATCGGTATTCTTTATCTCTATCAACAAGTGCCCAATCGTGATTTTGAATGGACTTCATTTATTGCATTAGATTTGGGGGAAAACACACAGCGATGGTTATTTTGGGCTTTTTTTGTTGCTTTCGCCATCAAAATACCAATTTTTCCTTTTCATACTTGGCAACCCAATACGTATACAAACGCACCTGCAGCAGGCACGATGTTGTTGGCGGGTATCATGCTCAAGATGGGGGTTTATGGTTTAATGCGTTGGCTATTGCCTATCGCACCAGCTGGTATTGCTGTATACGGACATTTTGCAATGATCTTATGCGTCATTGGGATCGTTTATGCTTCCATTATTGCAATTAAACAAGATGATGTGAAGCGATTGATCGCATATTCATCAATAGCCCACGTTGGCTTAATTAGCGCTGGTGTCTTCACATGGAATACCAATGGCCTGAGTGGAGCAACTATTCAAATGTTAAATCACGGTATTTCTGTGATAGGACTTTTTTATGTGTTGGATATTATACAGCAACGCACACAGACACGTCGTCTTACTGAGCTTGGTGGAATAGCAAGCAAGGCGCCTCGGTTGGCCATCTTCTTTATGATTATTTGTATGGGAGCAGTGGGGTTACCGTTAACAAATGGATTTATTGGTGAGTTTTTATTATTGAAAGGCGTCTTTCAATATGGATTTTGGTTTGCTGTTTTTGCGGGTTTAACCTTAATTCTGGGTGCAGTTTATATCCTTAGGCTTTATCAAGGAACGATGCTGGGAGAAACGACCGAAAGAACTATACAATTTGAAGATGTAAAAGGAACGGAACTTATTGTATTGACAGTGGTCTCTGTCTTGATCCTTTATATTGGTATATTCCCTAATTTCCTATTGAACCTTTCTGCAGGTTCTGTGGAAGTTTTAAGTACATTTTTAGGCAGATAATAGATATATTTAATTGTATGGGTGCAATAATTACACTTTCGATATTAGCATTAGTCGTCCTTTACCTTGGCTTATTCAAGATGAAATCTATGCTGCTGCCTGTTTCTATTCTTGGCTTCTTGGTCGCAATTGGTTTCTTATGGAATGACTGGACGTCTATCAGCGGACCTCTCTATAGTGGGATGGTTCATTTTGATCATTATGCTATTGCTTTCTCGATCTTATGTATCGCGGTTACCTTGTGCATCTTTGTAATCTCAAAGGGATATTTTGATGAGGAGGGACAAATTGCGGAGTATTATTCATTATTGATTTTCTCTCTCACAGGTGCTGTTCTTGTGAATAGTTATCATAATTTTTCAATGCTTTTTTTAGGTATTGAAATTATGTCTGTAGCGCTTTATATTTTGGTCGGTATACGTAAAAGAGACAAAGCATCAAATGAAGCTGCATTAAAGTACTTTTTGATGGGAGCTTTCTCTACTGGGTTTCTGCTGTTTGGTATTGCCCTGTTATACGGTGCTACCGGATCATTTGATTTAAGTGAAATCAAAAACTATGTCGTCAATAACCCGCATGCAATTTCGCCTTTGTTTTATGGAGGTATATTGCTCCTCATTGTGGGACTGACGTTCAAGGTGGGGGCTGTTCCCTTTCATTTCTGGACACCAGATGTTTATGATGGGGCTCCGATACTGATTACGAGTTATATGAGTACGGTCGTTAAAGTTGCTTCGTTCGCCGGATTGTTACGTTTATTCAGTTATAGTCTATTGCCT
The DNA here is from genome assembly GCF_002472745.1 of Sphingobacterium sp. UBA7253. Taxonomy (NCBI): domain Bacteria; kingdom Pseudomonadati; phylum Bacteroidota; class Sphingobacteriia; order Sphingobacteriales; family Sphingobacteriaceae; genus Sphingobacterium; species Sphingobacterium sp. UBA7253. The sequence goes on from NZ_DKSP01000089.1 coordinate 49,349, forward strand.
TTACAAGATTTTTGGACTCCGGTTTTCTTAGTGATCGCTGTTCTCACCTTATTTGTTGGAAATATTTCTGCATTAATGCAGTCTTCCTTCAAACGTATGCTTGCTTATTCAAGTGTTTCGCATGCTGGGTATATGTTATTTGCGATTGTAGCAGTAGGGGCCACTTCGGCTAATAGTATCTTTGCTTATGGCCTTGCCTATTCACTGGCAACCATTGTTGCCTTTACGGGATTGATCCTTGTCAAGAAAACGACCGGCTCTGAGCATTTTGAAGGTTTTAATGGCTTGGGTAAACGAAATCCTTTGCTCGCATTTGCTATCACGATAGCCATGCTTTCTCTTGCGGGAATACCACTGACAGCTGGATTTATTGGTAAGTTTATGATGTTTTCTTCTGTTATGGAAAATTATCATATTGTTTTGCTCGTATTGGCGGTAATCAATGCAGGCATTGCCGTGTATTACTACTTAAAAGTTGTCGTTGCGATGTACTTTAGAGACAGTGACGAATCCTGTGTCAATGTGCAGTGGAATTATTCATTGGTATTATTCCTTGCCGTAATGCTTACCATATTAATTGGGGTATATCCAGACTGCCTTTTAAAATTAATATAAAGTTTCTGTTAAAATACTTGTTGTTTATTAGAGCATGGCGATTTCGCTGTGCTTTTTTTATTTTTATTGGTATAACTCTTGCATACAAATTGTATATTGTAAAAAAGAAATCCTATCAAATTGCAGATGGCGTTTAAAGTGTGTGTTAAATCTTTTTCGATTCATGTTTTATGTGTGTTACTTTTCTTCGTTATCTGCGAACAAGTAATTGCACAGGACTTTATTCGTGGAAAGGTCGTTGATGCACAAACAGGCAAGGGCATTTCAAGGGTTTCAATCAACTGGCTTGGGGAAGATAGCGGTGGTAGCAGCGATACCCTTGGGTATTTTAAGATTCAAGATATCAAGAAATACAGACAGCTTGTATTTGGAGCAGTGGGGTATGAGCGCAGGACAGTGGATGTTCGTCGGTTACAAGATTCTATGCTGACGGTGCATTTAATTGCCTCGAATAATACATTAGAGGAGGTCGTGGTCAATAGAAAAAACAAAAAGCCTAAAGATCCAGCTATTGCACTGATCGAACAGGTGATAGCACATCGACCACAAAATCATTATACCCGTATACCTGAAATTCGTTTTGACGAATATGAGAAGACGCAATTTGGTTTTGTCAATCCTGAGGATAAAGCGAAAAAATTTCCGAAACCATTCCGATTCCTCTTTGAAAATGTCGATTCTACAGCTTTTAGGGGGCAGACCATTGCACCCTTTTATTTGGAAGAAAACTATGCCAATATCTATTCATCCCATAATCCAGATCGTAGTAAGAAGATTGTCATCAGCCACAATCAGACCGAATTAAATCCACGCTTTTTTAACAATGATAATTGGCAGACACGGTTCCAGACGATACTCCGTGATGTTGATCTCTACGATAATACGATTCAGGTCACAAACAAGGGTATCTTAAGCCCTATTGCTACCGGTGCTACAGCGTTTTATAGGTACAAAATTCAAGATACGATAAAGATCGAGGGGAAGGATTATATTGAACTCCATTTTGAAGGTAAATCGGAAATTGATCTGCTCTTCTATGGTGATCTACTGATCTCAGATGATACAAGGTATGCGGTTCATCGCGCGACATTGAATATCGGACGTACTGCAAATATCAATTGGATAAATGACGTGCAGATAGATCTCAGCTATAGCGAATTTAAAAACGGTAGCATGCTTCCCGTTCATGCAGACCTGAAAATGTTATTTGGCGGGAGCAAGTCGGATGTATTGTATGGGCGCAGGGAAACCCAATACTTAGGACATCGCACCGATTCTATTTCGAATGAGAATTTTGCTGGTGTACCTGTTGAAAAAAGGTATCTCCTCCAGTCCGCACCGCATGTACCCATAGTAGGGGTCAGACCAAGCCCATTAAGCCATACTGAAGTAGGGGCATATCAAAAAGTTGATTCGGTACAGAATATGCGTTCTTTTAATCAGTTAGTAGCATTGGGCTATTTATTGGCAAAGGGGTATTATAATGCCGGGAAAGTTGAGTTTGGTCCACTGGAATATCTTTATAGCCGTAATAATTACGAAGGGAATCGTTTTAGGATGAGTGGTCGAACAACACGCTTGTTTTCGGAAAAAGCCTACATTGAAGGATACACAGCCTATGGTGATAAAGACAAGGCGCTAAAATACTACCTGAGTACGGCACTTACTTTAAATGGAGAACGTATTGTTCAGTTTCCAGCAAATTATTTGCGCTTTACCGTACAGCACGACGTTATGGAACCGGGGCGAGGTTTGGGTTTTTTAAAAGGAGATGGTTTCTTCCGTTCTTTTGGAAAAAACAGGCCTAATAAATGGCAGTTTAATGATATCTATCGTATCGATCATCTGATCGAATTTGGGAACCATATTAGTGTAGGAACGGCATTTACACATACCCGCAGACAACCTCGCGGTGATTTGTTTTATATCAATAGTCTACCTTCATCCGATACAGTCCGCCAAGTAAATACAAATGATCTACAGCTAATTTTGCGTTGGGCTCCGAATGAAGAATTTACTTATCATAATCTCGACAGGGGAACAGTAGAAAATAAATATCCCATTTTTACCCTGCAATATAATAAAGGCCTGAAAGGATTTTGGGGGGCAGATTATAGTTATGATGCGTTGCGGTTCAGTGTGTTCAAACGATTGTTCTTATCGCCAGCAGGGCAGGCTGATTTTGAATTCTCAGGCGGGAGAATTTGGGGGAAACACCTGCCTTATACTTTACTGGAACTTCCAGAAGTCACTAAAGATAAGCAAGGACCGTTAGTGAATTTTGACTTGATGGCGACCTCGGAATTTGTTTCAGACCAGTTTTTGAAATTAACTTATTACCACAATTGGAATGGTTTCTTTTTTAATAGAATTCCTTTGTTCAGACGGTTAAAGTGGCGTGAAGTAACAGGATTCAAGGCTTTTTATGGAAAGTTAAGCGATGCCAACAATCCCTTTATTACGCCCGAAAATATTCAGTTTGAAGCGGACAAGGATGGTATTATTCAAACAAAAGCAGTGCGTAACAAACCTTATGTAGAAGGACTTGTGGGGGTGGATAATATCTTTAAATTGATTAGATTAGAGTATAAAAAGAGATTAAGCTATAAAGGCGGTGAAGGAGTTCCTTCTGATACTTTTACGGCATCCTTACATTTTAATTTTTAGCAATTATGGTTCAATATTCAAATTTAAAGTATGCCATTAAAGATAGTATTGGCTATGTCATCATTAATCGCGAGCCGCAACTGAATGCCTTAAATCAGGAAACGCTTGATGAATTGCAAGATATCTTCAAACATTTCAATTCCGATGATCATGTAAGGGGTATTATCCTGACTGGCGCCGGACATAAAGCATTTGCCGCGGGCGCGGATATCAAGGAACTTATGGATTTGTCTGTGATTCAGGCACGATGGCTTAGTGAAAGAGGACATATTATTTTTACGGATCTTATCGAAGCTTCCCCGAAGCCAGTTATTGCTGCTATAAATGGATATGCTTTAGGCGGAGGACTCGAGATGGCTTTAGCTTGCCATATTCGTATCGCTTCTGAAAATGCCAGAATGGGACTTCCGGAGGTTTCTTTGGGCCTGATTCCGGGTTACGGAGGTACGCAGCGTTTGCCCAAATTGATCGGAAAAGGACAGGCTATGCAAATGATTTTAACGGGCGATATGATTGATGCGCAGCAGGCTTATGAACTAGGACTGGTCAATGAGGTGATCGCACAGGATAAACTAATTGCCCGGGCAGAGGAAATACTCCAAAAGATATTTACGCGCTCTCGTGTTGCCATAACAAATGCCATTGCGGCCATTAACGCAGCTGAAGACAGACAACAGAATGGGAATAAGGTGGAAATGGACGCCTTCGGTCATTTGTTCGGAACAGAAGATTTCAAAGAAGGTGTGTCGGCGTTTTTAGGGAAAAGGCCACCCAATTTTGAATAAGGCCGCAATACTTCGCTAAACGCTATACGTTGTGTATTGGCAGGTTTGAATGTCGATGAAGAGATGAGATAACACCAAGAAAAGATGTTCGAATGGAGAGCCAATCGTTTATAACCAATTGTTTAGAGGTAACTGATCTAGATGGCTTATGAATCTGAAGGGTTTAACCGACATTATTTTTGATATTTTTTGCGATATTCTTGGGGGGACATTTTCATTTCTCGTGTAAAGGCCTTTGAAAAATGAAAGGGATCATAAAATTGGAGCTTAAATGCGATTTCTTTAATCTTGAGTAGCGTAAATTGCAAGTAAGAGCAAGCTCTTTGCATCCGTAGTTGATTGTAATACACCATGGGGGGGTAAGACGTTTTCTGCTTGAACAAGTTAATAAGATGTGATTTAGAATAGTTGAAATGTGCGGCAATCTCTTCCAAATTGATATTGTTCTCCAGATTGTCTTTCATAAATATAATGATGTCCTGTATGATATTATCTACTTGAATTCGGTTGCTTTCTCTAAACTGCGCCTGATATTGAATAGAGGCTAAAAAATATTGAAAGCAAAAACTTGTATACTCCAAATTTTCTGGGCTGTATCCCATTTCGAGATTCTTGTAGATGCTCTCAAAAAGCTGAATACGGTTGGCATGTTTGTTTGGGTCGGAATCAGTTATGTGGATGACTTGGCCCATGATATGTTTAAAAAGAGCCGCATCTGTCCCGGCGAAATGAATCCAATAGATACTCCAGGGATCACTTGATTTTGCGCCATAGCAATGTGCACTATCTCTCGGTATGATATATATATCATTTCTATTGAGGTTGTGCGTTGTATCATCCTGTTTTATCCAACCACTTCCTTTTTCGCAATAAATCAGAATATATTCCTTGCATCCTTCCTGACGATCGCGATAATGTTTTTTTGCATTGGGATAATAGCCGATATGTGTGATGTGTAATTTTGTTGTGATGTTATTGTCTGTCTGGTAGTTGCATACGGCATAGGGAAGGACAATTGCCTTTTCTCCTTTGAATCCTTCAGCGATGACATCTTGGTTTTGTTTCATAAATCGAGCTTGTTTTTGGTTATTCTTATAAAAATAGTAATATTTTACATGTTTATCGTGTTCACTTACATGATTCTCCCCAAGTAATCCATTACTTTTACCTAAGTAAATCTAAATATGTAAACTCTTATGCAAAAGACTGCAACAACCTATCTGCTATTGATCACTTTTGTGGCTGCTATTGGTGGATTTCTATTTGGATATGATTGGGTAGTTATTGGAGGTGCGAAACCATTTTACGAAGCTTATTTTCATTTGGAATCCGATCCTGCATTGCAGGGATGGGCCATGTCTTCGGCGATTGTGGGAAGCTTTGTTGGTGTATTGCTCTCGGGGGGACTGGCAGATCGCTATGGTCGAAAACCACTGATTTATACAGCCGCAATTTTATTTATAATTTCTGCATTGGGAACCGGCATGGCGTCCGAACTTGATACCTTTATTATTTATCGGATTTTGGGCGGGATAGGTATTGGTGTAGCCTCCAATTTGGCTCCGATGTATATCGCGGAAATCGCCCCTGCGGAAAGTCGGGGAAAATTTGTATCGGTCAATCAATTAACCATTGTACTGGGCATACTTGCAGCGCAAGTGGTCAATTGGCTCATTGCAAAGCCCATTTTAGCTGGAGAATCTATTCTAGAAACCTGGAATGGGCAAGAGGGGTGGAGATGGATGTTTTGGGCAGGAGCGATCCCAGCGGTCGTTTTTTTAGTGCTGCTTTTCCTGATTCCCGAAAGCCCCCGTTGGTTGTATACGAAAGGGAGGCATGAACAGGCAAAGCGTGTGTTTTTACGCATGGGTGGAGATGAATATGCAGCAGAAAATATACGATCTATTGCCGAGGCGGCTGAACTAAGTCAGGGTAAAGCCCGAAAAAGAAATTTATTCCAGGGCAAGTTGCTGCGGTTGTTGTTGCTCGGGAGTTTTATTGCGGTCTTTCAGCAATGGTGTGGGATTAATGTTATTTTTAATTATGCCCAAGAAATTTTTACGGCTGCTGGATATACCGTTTCGGGGATGCTTTTCAATATTATTATCACTGGAGTGATCAATGTAATTTTTACATTCATCGGCATGTATCTGGTCGATCGAATTGGTCGCCGTGCATTGATGCTCTTCGGATCAGCAGGGCTTTTTGTGATTTATATTGCGCTAGGGGCTTGTTATTATTTCAATTGCAGCGGCATTTTCGTGCTTCTTCTTGTGTTAGCCGGAATTGCGGTGTATGCGATGACTTTGGCACCTGTTACTTGGGTAATCATTGCCGAAATATTTCCTACCGCTGCAAGGGCGCAGGCGATGGCGATCGCGACATCATTACTATGGATTGCATGTTTTGTGCTCACTTATACTTTTCCTTTACTGAATCAAAATCTGGGCGCAGCTGGTACATTCTGGCTGTATGGTGGAGTCTGTTTTATCGGTTATCTGTTTCTATGGAGCCGACTGAAAGAGACCAAAGGAAAAAGCTTAGAAGAAATTCAACAAGAATTGGAAGGATAATTGGCACCAGGATAATCAACTCGACCTATATCAACCTATTAGCGTATTAAGAAAATGACAGAATTGACCCGTTACCTTATAAAATCAACAGTTGACCAGAAAGGGATCGTAAAAGCATGGGAGGAGCAGGTTGCGATTCCAACATACGAGATTGGGACGATGGAGAAGAATCCCATATTTGCCGAAAAGCGCGTATACCAAGGTAGCTCGGGGGTAGTATATCCCTATCCGATCATAGAGAAAATTAGCGATCAAAAGCGAAACAAGATCTATCAAGCGCTATTTCTTGAAAATGAATATATCAAGGTGATGATTCTTCCAGCTTTAGGTGGACGGGTTCATATGGCTTATGATAAAGTTAGAGAACGACATTTCGTTTACTATAATGAAGTTATCAAGCCCGCTTTGGTTGGGCTCACTGGTCCTTGGATTTCAGGAGGGATTGAATTTAATTGGCCCCAGCATCATAGACCTACTACTTTTATGCCAACAGAGCATTTAATCGAACACAACAGCGATGGAAGTATTACGGTTTGGTGCAACGAAATCGAGCGTATGTTTCGGATGAAGGCCATGCAGGGATTTACTTTGCATCCCGACAAAGCGTATCTGGAAATCAAGGTTCAGGTGTATAACCGGACAGCATTGCCACAAACTTTTCTGTGGTGGGCCAATCCGGCTGTTGTTGTGAATGACGACTATTATTCCGTGTTCCCTCCCGATGTCAATGCCGTTTTTGATCATGGAAAGCGAGAGGTCTCTTCTTTCCCGATTGCTACGGGAACCTATTACAAGTACGATTACTCGGGAGGTGTTGATATTGCACAATACAAAAATATTCCTGTTCCGACATCCTATATGGCCATTCAATCGAAATACAACTTCGTTGGCGGCTATGAGGCTGGTGCTACCAATGCGGGGATGTTACATGTGGCTGACCATCACATTTCACCGGGGAAAAAACAGTGGACCTGGGGAAATGGTGACTTTGGTGTCGCTTGGGATAGAAACCTGACAGATGAAAATGGACCATACATTGAATTGATGGCTGGTGTATATACAGATAATCAGCCTGATTTTGCTTGGTTACAACCTTACGAAGTGAAATCCTGGTCTCAGTATTTTATGCCATACGCAGAAGTCGGACAGGTGAAAAATGCAACAAAAGATGCGGTGCTCAATATGGAGGTTAGGGAGCAGACTGCTCACATTGTCTTGTATACAACAGGGAGGTATGAAAGTATACGTGTTTTGTTACGTAATACGGCCGGTAAAATCTATTTGGACGAACAAGTGACTTGTTCTCCTCGGAATATTTATACCCAAAGTGTTGCTGGATTGGACAGTGTACCAACCGAACTCATATTGACTGTGTATGATAAAAATAACCATGAAATATTGGTCTACCAGCAAGAACAGCCGAAGGATGCTGAAGATATACCCAAACCAGCACAGGCAGCATTGCTGCCCGAAGACATTTGTTCTATCGAAGAATTGTTTTTGACAGGACAGCATCTGGAGCAGTACCGACATGCAACTTATAATCCATTGGATTATTATAAGGAGGCTCTGCGACGTGAACCGAACGACATCAGATGTAATAATGCAATGGGCGCTTTCTTGTTGCGGAACGGTAAGATAGAGGAGTCCATTACTTATTTTGAGACCGCGATCGCTCGCGCTACGGAACGTAATCCCAATCCTTATGATGGAGAACCTTACTACAACCTTGGTGTAGCTCTGCAACTATCTGGGGATCTGAATGGGGCATATGCAGCTTTCTACAAAGCAACATGGAATGCCGCGTGGAAGGATTCTGGCTATTTTGGCTTGGCACAAATAGATGCCAAGAGAGGTGATTGGAAAGCTGCTTTGGAAAAAATAGATCAGTCATTGAGCAGAAACTGGTATCACCATAAAGGAAGACAGCTGAAGGCCTCTATTTTAAGAAAAATCGGGGCAAAAGATGCTGCTTTAGCATGGATTCAAGAATCAATGGAATTGGATCCGTTTAATATGGGCTGTCGATTCGAATGGTACCTGTTAACACAAGAAGAATCGATATTTTCTCCTATTCTCGATTTAGCGCGCGTTAATATTCATAGTGCGATAGAATATGCATTGGATTTTGCTCATGCCGGTCTGTATGAAGAAGCATCTTTACTCCTTGAAAAAACTATTGAAGACGTAACCTTAGTTTACCCTATGGTATATTATACACTAGGGTATTTTGCGACTCATCTGGGCTTGCATGACAAGGCAAAAACGTATTGTGATCAAGCCGCCGTTATGGATCCGGCTTATTGTTTTCCAAATCGTTTTGAAGAGATTGCAATTCTCCGACATGCCCTAGTTTTAAATAGTGCTGACGCAAAGGCCTCGTATTATTTGGGCAATCTGTGGTATGGTAAAAGACAGCATCAGGATGCTGTTGACTGTTGGGAGCATGCTATCCAATTGGATGGACAGTTTCCTACCGTTTATCGTAATTTGGCCTTAGCTTATTATAATCGGATAAACAAGAAGAAAGAAGCCTTGCCCCTATTGGAGAGCGCATTTTCATTGGATGAAACTGATGCACGTTTACTCATGGAGCTTCATCAGCTCTACAAGAAGGAGGGACGCTCTTACAAAGAAAGGTTGGCCCTGCTCGATCGATATCCGGATTTGGTGACGCTTAGAGATGATCTATTCTTGGAGCGGATCACCCTATTTAATCTCTTGGGTGAATATGAGAGCGCGAAAACGTTGCTTGCTTCCCGGCAGTTTAAGCCCTGGGAAGGAGGGGAAGGTAAGGTCTCTCGTCAATACACGATATGTCAGCTCGAATTGGCCAAAAAATCGATACTGCAAAATGAACTGCAACAGGCGCTTTCCTTGCTAAAGGCGCTTGATTGTTATCCACATAACCTTGGTGAAGGTAAGCTGATTACAATGGAAGAAAACGATGTTCACTATTATAAAGGACTCGTCTATCGTTTATTGGGTATGGACGAAGAAGCTAAAGTTTATTTCCATAAAGCAACAGAAGGTGTTGATGAACCCCAGCAGGCCCTTTTCTATAATGATCCACAACCAGATAAGATATTTTATCAAGGTTTAGCTTGGCATGAGCTTGGTGATCCAGTGCGAGCTGAACAACGTTTTCAATGTTTAATAGATCATGGAAAGTTATTTATTGACAAGCCCTTTAAAATAGATTATTTTGCAGTTTCCTTGCCTGATATGGATATTTGGGAGGAAGATCTGGATCATAAGAATAAAATACATTGTTTGTATGTCATGGGATTGGGGTATTTGGGGAATGGAGATCGTGCTTTGGCAATGCATTATTTAGCACAAGTCCAGCAGTTGGATCCCAATCACCAAGGGAGCCAGGCTATTATGTGTTCTTTCTTAGGTGAAACTTCTTTAAAGAGTTAATTCAGTATGTATCGCTATATCATTGTATTCGTCGTTCTATTTCAAAGTTATACGGTCTGGGCAGATGGACTAAATCGCCTTGATCTTGCAGGAGAGTGGAAAGTTCGGCTTGATCCGGACGATGCGGGTATCAAGCAGGGCTGGACAAATAAATCTTTTGAGACGTCGATTAAATTACCGGGAACAACAGACGATGCGGGTTTAGGAACCGTAAATACGTTGACACCTGCTCTTGCCAAACCTCAGCTTTCGCATCTAACGCGAGCACATCGTTATGTGGGGGCAGCATGGTATACACGGGAACTTTCAATCCCGGCAGGTTGGGCAGGTAAGGAGATGATCTTAACCCTCGAGCGTGTTCTTTGGGAGTCTATGGTTTGGATCGACGGGATAGCAGTAGTACAAAAGCAACGTAGCCTTGTCAGTCCGCATGAGTTTGACTTAAGTTCCCTACTGAAAACAGGAAAGAAGCATCGGTTGACAATCCGCATAGATAACAGGAAGAAGCTTCCAATTAGCGTTGATGATATGGCGCATGCTTATACCGATCACACCCAAATTATTTGGAATGGCATGCTTGGAAAGATTGCTATTCAGGCCTACGATGCGGTACGTCTGAAGTCTGTGTATGCGAGTCCTAATCTAGCGAAAAAGGAAATCAATCTGCAGGTCAATCTCCGTAATAAACTTGCAAAGGCCGTTGTCGGTAAACTGAAAATAAAGGTAAAAGACAAAATGGGGCCCCTAACTCCAGTTGAAAGAATCATTCAGCTGTCGCCAGGGGATTCAGCGATCAATCTAAACTACCTTCTTGGTGACAAACTGAAACTTTGGAGCGAATTTTCACCGCATTTGTACGACATCAGTCTGGAATTGAAAACCATAGATGCCGTATCAACATTGAGTACCTCAATAGGTATGCGTGAGCTTTCTACAGATGGGACCATGCTAAAAGTCAATGGTGAGCCTTTATTTTTGAGGGGAACATTAGAATGCAGTATCTTTCCGTTAACGGGACATCCGCCGATGGATAAGGCCGGTTGGAGAAAAGTCTTTGTGACAGCGCGCGAATGGGGGCTAAATCATCTGAGGTTTCATTCATGGTGTCCTCCTGAGGCGGCCTTTGCTGTTGCTGACGAATTGGGATTCTATCTTCAAATTGAGTTGCCAATCTGGGAGAATAATCTTGGTAAAGATGAGGGAGTGATGAATTTTCTCTATGAAGAGGCCGATCGAATAATGCAGACTTATGGAAATCATCCGTCCTTTTGTTTTTGGAGTATGGGTAATGAGTTGAGTGGTGATTTCAATGCGCTGAATGATCTGGTAAAATACGTAAAGGAAAAAGACAAACGGCATCTTTATACGGCAACTTCTTTTACATTCCAGCAAGGGCATGGTGTGAAGGAAGAACCCTATGATGATTATCTGATTACCCAGTGGACAGCCAAGGGCTGGGTGCGGGGACAAGGTGTATTTAATAGCGAAGCACCTACATTCAATAAAAACTACAGCAATTCTTTGGAAGGAATTTCGATTCCGGTCGTAACGCACGAAATTGGACAATATGCTGTCTATCCCAATCTCGCCGAAATCAAAAAATATAAAGGTGTTTTAAAACCGTTAAACTTCATTTCTGTAGCAGAAGATCTAAAACAAAAAGGATTATTACATAAGGCCAGCGCATATACGATGTCCTCAGGAAAATTGGCAGCTATGCTGTACAAAGAGGAGATGGAAAGAGCGTTGAAGACACCGGGTATCAGTGGTTATCAGCTCCTTGATCTTCACGATTTCCCTGGTCAGGGAACGGCATTGGTGGGCTTATTAGATGCTTTTTGGGACAGCAAACATATTCTCTCAGCGGCAGAATTTCGACAATTTAGCGCTCCAGTAGTGCCTTTGCTCCAGTTTGCGAAAGCTGTATATACCAACGATGAAACGTTCAAAGCTTCTATAGATGTGAGTAATTATGGACAGGAGATTTTGAAGAATCAGGGGATTAGTTGGTTCCTGAAAGATGCGGGACAAATAGTCGCACAGGGACATTTTCAGTCAACCATTGGAAAGGGACATCAAGGCAATGTGGGGCATTTAGAAGTACCATTACAAACAATTGGACAGGCGAAGAAATTGACGATTCAACTTAAACTTGAGGGTACTTCATACGAAAATCATTGGAATATTTGGGTGTATCCTCAAAAGGTGGCCGTTGATTTTGGGGAAGTTAGCTATACGCGCGAATTGGAGGAAGCAATGCACTTGCTGAAAGAAGGGAAAAAAGTACTTTTAAATCCCGATTGGAAGAAAATAAACGGTATTGAAGGGAAGTTCGTTCCTGTTTTTTGGAGCCCGGTACAATGGGCTTGCTTTGTGACCCTAAACATCCTGTATTTGCCGATTTCCCAACAGATAATCATACAGATTGGCAATGGTGGGATCTCCAAATTAAATCGACTACGATGATTACGGATCAGGTCAAAGGTGGACATGCAGTTGTAGAGCTCATTGATAACTTTGCCAATAATAGAAGATTAGCATCTCTTTTTGAAGGGACGGTAGGATCAGGCAAGCTGATGATCGCTTCGTTTGATCTGGAGGCGGATCTAGCCAACAGGCCCGTTGCAAGACAGCTGTTGAGCTCCATCTTAACGTATATGAACAGTACAAAGTTTAGGCCTAAAGTGATCGAAAATCCAGCGATTCTATCGCAGGTGTTGCGCTACAAAGAAGCGCAAGAAAAATCCGAACCCAAAGAGATCTATTAGTTAGAAGATCGCTTTGGAAAAATTTAACGCATCAGCCTAAGGCTAATCGTTCAACTTCATCCGCTATTGCAGAATTATATGCCAAAGGTCTGTGACAGGATACATCCTGTTACAGACCTTTGGCATAAATCAATTATAGACTAACTTTCAATCTGATATAGTTGAAGGCCACTCCATTTTCCGGAGTAACTTTTTTATATTCCTGCAGTTTAAAGGCTTATGGTGATTCTGTTGTTACTATCAAGTGCCTGTTATACTATTTTTCTAGTTAAATCGTTTTCAATTTAATCATGCGGATTTCTTTTCTTTAGACTAACAGAAGTAAAAAATGACAAATAATGAATTAAGGACGCTTGCTGAATTTTCACGTAAAGGTGAAATCGCGGAGATGGAACGGATTGTTGCAGAAGCAAATAATAGAGTTGACTTTCACGATTACGAATTGAATAGTTTAGTGAGCCAATTGATTAGAGCCCAGCATTATGGAGTCTTGGATCATTTTGTAAAAAAAGGACTAATCTCAACTGATCTATACGATTATGATCGTTTTAGCACATCCGTGATTAATACGCTATTCAAACCTCAGATTGCATCCGAAGTGCAGCTTGAAGCCCATTTAATTTGGATGAAAGGCTATTTAGCACAGATAGATGATATCAACGAAGAAGTAGGTGGCATTACTTTATTGGAATATGCATTACAGGAAAATGTGGTTATTCCTTTCTTAAAGCTTATTTTTGAGGCAGGTGCCGACCTGCAGCGGATGGATCAGTATGGACAAACGTTGCTTTTTAAAGTTTGTAGCCTACGTATGCAGTCCAATGAACGTATTAGCGAGCTCGTAGACTGGCTGTTAGTTGAAGGTTTAGACCCGAATATCGGCAATGTTGAACAAAAAACAGCCCTGCACATGGCTGTTGATACATTGAAAACTGATGTTGTGATTAAATTACTCAATGCGGGAGCAGATCCAGGGCTAAAGGATTGGCATGGCGAAAGTTCATTTTATTATGCAGCAGTAAGGCATTTTAATCCAGATCTGCTCGTTCCCCTTCTCAATTATGGAAGTCCAGATTTTCATAGCGTCAATAAACAAGGAGAAAACCTACTCAATGCATTCCTTCGCATGATGCATACGGATAGCGAGACTAATCTGAGTGTGCTGATCTTACTTTTGGAACATGGGGCAGATTTGACAGCTGCATCACTTTGGTATCAGAAAGAAAAAACAGGCGTAGATTGGCTAGCAGAAAAATCAGTCCTAGTTGTACAGGAAATTATGGACAAAGGATATCTAGACCTCAGTTATGCGGATAACGAGGGTAATACACTATTGCATAAAATTTGTCAAGTAAACCTCAATTACGATGAAAATAGAGCCCGAGACCTTTATAAAAAAGTAAAATATCTTGTCGGTGAAGGAATCGATCCTCAATTGGAAAATATAATGGATAAAAAAGCTGTCGATTATGCTATGGAGGATAATATAAAGGTAAAGACAGTCGAATGGTTATTAAAACAATAAAAAAACAGAAAAAATTGTTATGTCTCAGTCATTTATAATAGCGTGTGAAAGCGGAAAACGTAAAATAGCGGAAATATTATTGGAGAAAAATCAAGTTGATGTATCTTACACTGATGAAATGGGACGGACAGCATTGCATTATGCGGCGCATCGAGGTTATTTGGATTTGGTGAGAAAGCTGGTTGAGGCTGGAGCTATAGTGGACTACGAGGATCATCGGGGGGAAACCCCCTTATATTTTGCCCTGTTACAAAAGCAAAAACAAACAGCAGTCTATTTATTGGAAAATAATGCTAATATTCTGATCAACGACTTTTTGGGAAATAGCTTGCTCCATATTACAGCTCGAACAGGGCAACAGGAAATGGCTGAAAAACTGATTGCACAGGGATTAGACGTAAACGTATTGAACAATAGTGCTGAATCACCATTACTATTGGCTGTGCAGGCAAAATACCCGCCAGTGGTACAGCTGCTTATTGAAAATGGTGCTCGTGTAGATATCTCTGACAAGGAGGGCAATACGGCCTTAAATTTGGCGGTGGTACAGGGCTCCGTTCCTATTGTCAATATGTTGTTGGATAATGGTGCATCTGTCAATATCCTGAATGACTTAAGTGAAGGTCCCTTGCTGCTCGCAGTAAAAAACGGAAACCGTATTCTTGCTCAGAAGTTACTGGAGCAAGGGAGCGATATTTTTGCTGAATCTGCCGAGGGAATTTCTCCTGTGTGGTATGTTTGTAATAGCAATCAAAAAGAGCTTCTCGCTTTATTTTTAGAAAGAGGCCTCTCTGCGGATTATGCACGTCCTGTAGACTCATTTGATGGAAAGGACGGTAAATATTTGGAAAGGTTGATCGAACGGACAGGGGGGCGTATCTTTATTCTTGGTTTTGAACCTCATTATGCAGGAGAAACATTACTGCATACAGCTACAAAAATGGGTTATCTGTCTTTGGTCAAACAACTTTTAGACAGTGGTGCAACAATTGATAAACAGGATGCTACCGGCAATACTGCGCTTCATTATGCTGCTGCCTATGGTAAAAAGGATGTGTTGCGGTATCTCTTATCTAATGGATCCGTTACAGATATAACGAATGTATTGGAACAAAAAGCAATAGATTATTCCAATATGCAAGGATTTAATGAAATAACGGCATTATTGATTGATGCCGGCGCACAGACCGATCCCCTAAAAGGTGAGCCCGGCCTTCCAGAGAAAAAAGTGTTCACTGAACCCTTATCAAACGTGGATATGGGAATGAAGAAAAAGGCTCTATTTGATTTAAAAGATCTGTTGGACGCGGGAATTATAAACCAGGAGGAATTTGACGCGGAAAAAGCGAAAATTTTAAAGAATTAAATTTTATTGAATGCCCCTTTAAAAATCTGTTGGCCTGTTTCCTGAATTTGGTATTGGGCACTTAGATAAAAACTAAAAAAGCGACTCTTTTGAAGTCGCTTTTTGTAGCCCGTAGGGGAATCGAACCTATTGGGCATTAATCTCTTTATCAGTATTTTACAACCACCCCTTTTCCCTGCTCACCGAATCACTCACTGGTTTGACATACGTTTTAGCTGCAATTGCTATAATGCTAAGATACAAAAATTCCTGTGATGTAGGAATGAAATATTAACGTTTTGAAGCTAAACGCAGGCAGGGCTTAAACCACTGCACTTTCTACGAAGAACCGCAGACAAATATACTACTTTCCTGTCCTACGAAGCACGAAACCCCTGCTTGCGTTTAGGTGCTGTTATGCCTTCGTTGTTCTTTTTCGTCCGTTGCGGTGGGACAGCCATACTCTTTGGCAAGTTTTGGCTTGTGTGGCTGGATTGAGCGACTTGCCAATGTGTATGGATGTGAAGGGTGGGTTTGTTCTTGTCTAAAGGTAATAGCTGAAAAGTCTGAAAAAATAGAAACTTAAATAAAGCAACGCTAATCCGCTTATAATTTGAATGCTTTTCCTTAACCAAGTCAATTTAGCAAGGTTTGAAACAGAACTTGCAAAAAGTCCAACAATTAAAAAGGGTAGTCCTCTCCCAATTCCAAATAAAAACGCTAAAATTACTCCATAAAAAATACTTGCTTTAGTTGCTGCAACGGTTAATAATAGTAGTAATGGGGCTGCTGATGTGCCTAAGCTGAAAATAAAGCCGTATATAAATGACCCCCCTATTCCTGGTTTGCGAAGTGCCTCAAGTTGTCGCACTCTAAGGTAAGGCCCATAAAAAGCAACACCCGCAGCAATTAGTGTAATTGTGCCCATTACTAAAGTCCAATACAAACCAAATGTTTCGGTTAAAGAAGCACCAATGTAACCTGCAATACCACCAAAAACCGTTAAACAAACAACTATTCCTAAAAAGAAAGAAAAAGTAATGGAAAATCCTGTTTTAGCTTCACGTACTTCATTAGTTGTAACATAGCCTGCAAAGCCAAGTCCGACAGGCAATGTGCAAGGACATACGCCACTTGATATTATACCTGCTAACAAAGCAAGCCCTAAACTATAAATAGAGCCATCTTGAAATGTTTCTGTGAATTGATTTAAAAATTGCTCAACATTCATTCTGTTAATTCTTTAGGTACTCCCGCCTTGTAGCCAAGTTTATTTATTGCCACAGCCAATTCTTTTGGTGAAACCTTTTGAGTATCATATTTTATTCTCGCATTTTTGTCTTTAAGGCTAACTGTTACATCCTTTACTCCATCTATAGCTGATAAAGTTTTTTTTACACTTGCAACACAGGACATACAAGACATACCTTCAATAGGTATTTCAATGAATTTTTCCGTCCCTACATTCAAACCTGTTTGATTGATTTGGGAATTATTTCCTGAACAACCAATAAAACACATATTAAATAACACCAATATGATGAGCCATTTATTTGTCATAATGTTATTTTTTGGTGGGTGTATATCCTGCTTTTGTTAATATGGTGGTAAGTTCATTTTCATCAGTTTCAGATGGACTATATTTAATGTTAACTAATTTTTTCATTGCTTGTGTTTTTACATTTTCTACACCTTTGGTTTCTTTTAAAATATCGGTTATTTTTTCTGCGCAACCTTGGCAAACCATATTTTCAATTGCAAATGATACTTCTTTCATACTGTTCTTTTCTTTTAGTAAAAATTCATAAACCTTATTAATTTCCTTCATTTTGTCTGTTAATTCGTAAAGTCCTAAATCGGGAAATTGATTTCTAATAATTGCTATTTTTTCTTCTTGTCCACAATTACCCGGGCAAGTTTCTAACGCCTCGGCAATCTTCATTGCCAATGCTTTTCTGAACACTTCGTCCAGTAGCAAGTGTTGAGCTTTTTCAAACCCTTTGTTGACAGCTTTAAATTGATTTAATATTTGAGCAGGGTCATCACTTTCGTCAAGCATTTTTATTACTCCTTCAACTTGACCTTTAATACTGTTTAAACGGTCTTTAAGGTCTTTTGTCAAATCTCGTGGCAACATATAATTACAATTAAATCCCATCCCATCTCCAAATTATGAAGATAGGATGGGATGGTTAAAAATTTAGTTGGCTTTGCCTATTCCTGCTGCTGCTAATTCTTCTTTACTCACTCCTCTGTTTTGGCAACAAGCAAGCAATTTTCCATTAACGGCTACAGCGGGCAGGGAAGTAATGTTATACTTTTTCACCTTGTCAACGCAGACTTTGTCGTCACATTGTTCTACAAGGTTGTAAACGGTTACTTCACAAGAACCACAAGCCATTTCTTTTACTGTTTTTACTACGGGGTCGCATACTGGACACCCTGCTGTAAATACTTCAATTTGTCTTTTCATTGTGTTACGTTTTTAAATGTTAATAATTAATTACGCTACAAAGATGGGATGGGTCAGGGGGTGGTCTCCAAATTTTTTTTCAAATTCTTTTTTCAGTCTTTTTTGAGGCGTTGGCAAAAATTCAGGCTCTTTTGGTTTTTCTGTGTTGGCATTGAGTGTCGGGAAAACCAAATGTGCCTGAATGCGAGTCGGCTTTCTACAATGAGGCATAACTCTCAAATATACGCAATAATCTTCTATATGCAAGGATGCCAAGTGTCTTTCTGTTAACCTCTATAAATAGTTGTTTTTAAGTGTCTTGCTTTGGTGTTATCAGATTTTGTGTATTGCGTATTTTGTATAACTTTCTTAGATTTGCTTTGGCAGATAATACAAAATACGCAGTATGGAAGTTGTTGATTTTTCTGGTTTTGATTTTCGGGAAGGCAGGCACAAGGATGCCGCGGTCATTTGGATGGATTTCAAATACGACCGGTCAAAGATTGATTTGGTCAAATCGCTGAAAGGTAGGTGGAGCAGGTCTGAGAAGTGCTGGTATGTGCCGGACAACACCCATTTCCGCACACTGTTTGGGATGGAAATCCCACCGGTTGGCAAAGGGGTATTGTCCAAATTATCACCTTTGAATGCTCGGGAGTTGCAACGCATGAAAGAGGTATTGCAGATGAAAGCCTACAGCCCGTCCACCATAAAGACATACATGGTAGAATTTGCACAGCTACTGTATATTTTGAAAGATGTGCCCGTTGATTCGCTGGGCTACGACCGTCTCCGTGCTTACATTCTTTATTGCATCAATACATTGAAGATTTCAGAAAGCCAGCTGCACAGCAGGCTCAACGCCATCAAATTCTATTTTGAACAGGTGCTCCATAAACCGGATTTCTTTGCCGAAATCCCACGGCCGAAGAAGCCATCCACTTTGCCAAAAGTGCTGAGCCAAAAGGAAGTAAAACGGATATTCGACACAGTACGAAACCGAAAACATTTGCTGATGCTGCAACTGTGCTACGGAATGGGATTGCGAGTAAGTGAGGTTGTCCATCTGAAAGTGAGTGACATCGACAGTGGACGGATGCAGGTACTCATCGAAGCGGGCAAAGGAAAGAAAGACCGGTATGTACCGCTACCGTCCGCGGTGCTGGATTTGCTGCGGGAATATTATAAAGCGTACCACCCTAAAACTTACCTTTTTGAAGGTCAGTACGGTGGGCGGTATTCCGTCCGCAGTGTCCAAGCTGTGTTCAAGAATGCGATGAAAGCCGCAAAGGTAAACAAGCCGATAGGGATACACGGTTTGCGGCATAGCTACGCCACACATTTACTGGAATACGGCACGGACATGTCATTCATACAGCAGCTACTTGGTCACAATGACATCAAGACCACGATGCTTTATGCAAAGGTCGGCAATGCGCAACTTAATTCAATCAAAAGTCCGTTGGACAGGATTTTGTAGCTACAGATTTAAAGATTATCACAATGGGATTAAATTACTTCAAAAGCAGAAAACGTTTTGATTTTTCCCCACATCCGTTTGATGTTGGCAACGTACTTGGTTTGAAGAGGGGGTATGGTAACAACCATTTCCTGCTCAAAATCTACGGAATTGACAAAACCGGGTTTGAGGACTATTACACGCACCACCTGAATCATTTCCTGTCCACAGGGCAGGGTTCCGAAAAAGATTTCCTTTCCCATGTGTGGTACATCGTGCAGAAACGGATTGAACATTTCGAGCGGAAAGACCCGTTCTCATCCGAGCATCCCCGGCATCAGTCAAACATCGGGAAACTTACCGAATTCCAGCAATACCTCGGCACGCGCGATAAGTGGAACATTAGGCCAAACGATGTGCTGCTGAAAGAAAAAGACGGAAAGATAGCCGAACTCGAAGCCCATATCCAAGATTTGGAAGAACAGTTGAAAGCGCATACGAAATATGGGGTTGCACAGAAAGTGTATGTTGAGGACGGCTACCTGCCCACGCTCATCGACCTCATCCAGCAACTGCGCGAAGTGGAACTGCCCAATGGGAGGTCGCTGCTCAAAAGCGACCACCACAGCCCGTATTACAAACTGGTGGCGAAATACTTCAACCACGGCGGCAAGGAAATCCCATTGGATACCGCTCGCAACTATTTCGTGGGCAAGGGCGAAGCCCCGATAAAGGGTTCGCAGGTGCCGGATGGTAGGAAGTTGTTCCGCATCGTCCCCGTAGACGAAGCCTAATCGCCTACCCGTTCAATCCCCGAACATGACCAAGCCACCTCGGTTGGTCATCCATATCCCTGTCATATCCCCCAACTTTGTCCCAACGGAGCGGGTGCCGCCCGATGGAAACACCGGATACCACCCTGTTTGGCCGCAGCGCCAAACCGTGCTGTTCGCACGCTCCGCCAAATTGCCATTCCCCGATGGGAATGGAGCAAGCAGAAGTTGGGCAGAGCCCTACTTTTCTTGCCCCATTTACCAGAAATGGGGTTATGAGCATCCTCCGGGGATACTCTAAGGCCTTAGCGATAGCATAAAGCCAATTTTTAGTATACTGAGGAGTATACTAGTTTTCATTTAGCTCATATACGAGTAAATTGATAGGCTATATAACCACTTATCTATATATCTGGACTAATATGTATCGTAAGAATATTATAAATGGATATAACGTTTTTGTAAAAAGTTGTCCAATGAGATGCTATTATTATATTATGCCCAAAACACAGTGTTTTACAAAGAATATAATGAAAGTTTGATAAATGGAGAGTTGTTTTTGAAAATTTTTAAAGAAATCTCATTTCTTGCTTATGTTCTGTTATTCTTTAAACTCTTGCTTTTAACCTCTCATTCAATTAGTCTTAAATGTGTTCGAGTTTAGTGTAAATTCGAAAATTTCATTATTTTTAACGAAATATATCGCTAATTTGGAGTGTAAAATATTGATAATAGTATGCAGTTAAAGATTGTTGTTTTTTTACTATCATTATATGTGATATTTTTATTTTCTTGTCGATCAAGGAGCCATCCAACAGCTTTACTTCAAGAGGCTAGAAATCTTGCTGAAAGTTCTCCCCAAGAGGCTATGCGGCTAATAGATTCAATATTAGATCCCGAAAGTAATTTGGATAAGGAAGAATATATGTCTTATCTAGTGACTCGTGTCCAAGTTTATTATAAAAACTTTCGTGATATTTCTGATGATACCCTCATTTTCAAAGCCCGTGACTATTATGATACTAAAAAAACAGATGTTGGTAATTTACGTTTTCTAGCTCACTTCTACAGTGGCAGCGTGTTCCGTGATCAAAAAAATTACTTTAAAACTGTCGAAGAATATAAGCGAGCTCTTTCCATTGCTAAAAGTCAGGATAATCAAATTCACCAAGCGTTTGTATTATATAATTTAGGGGATCTTTACTTCGAAAAACGAACCTATAATATTTCATTAGCATATTATAAAGACGCATCTATAAAATATAAAAATGACAAACCAAAGCAAGCACTTTCTTTGCAGGCAGCTGGGCAATCATTTCTGCTGAAAGGAGAAATAGATTCTGCTTTGCTGTATTTTGATAAGGCACTAATGCTAATTAGACAAGCCCAGAATAAATTTGAAGAGGCAAAATGCTTACAGAATATTTCAGTGGCTCTATTTGAAAAGGGAGACTTTTTAAGATCCATTAATTTTCTATATACCGCTAGACAGATTGATCCGGATTCTACTGCTGAAGGACGCTATCAGCTTAATTTAGCGCGAACCTATAAAGCTGCGAAAATTTTAGATTCTGCAGAATTTTATAGTGGCAAGCTAAAAAATTCAATCAAGGATAATTCAGACATAAATTTTAAAGCCGCTGCAAGTAAATTCCTTGCAGAGAACTATATTGATAAAAAAAATTATCAATTAGCTATACACTATATGCAACTAAAGGATAGTTTAATGTTGCAAATAATAAGGAATACAAATGTTCAGGAACTAGCCAATGCCGAACGTAGGTTTGATTTAGAAACAAAGAAATCACAATTAGCAAATGAAAAAACTAGAAACTACAAACTTGGTCTGATCCTTACATTGAGTTTTCTAATTATTTTAATCATTGGTTTAATTGTTCTGTATTTGTCCCTCAAACACAGACGACAAAAAGAAGAAAATATACGCCAAAAGGAAGAGAATGTCAAACTGCAACAGCAATCTGAAAGGAATGAATGCTTAATTCAAGTTTACAGAAATCATATTGGTAACACCGCGACATTTAAATCTCAAATTAACAATCTTATAGTGAAATACTCGCGTAAAGATAGTAAGGATCCTAGAATTGGTTTTGAAAAAATAAGAGAAATTGTCGAAGATATGGAGGTAAATATTCATTCAGGCTATACCTCATTTATCACCAATTATCTCAAATCGTTAGACTTATTACAAGGATTCGAAATTGCCCAATTAAAACTAGAAGAGCAATTATTGATTACACTATTGCATGCTAATTTTGAACACACAGAAATAGCTGGATTGCTCCAGATTAAAAGTCACGCACTTACTACCCGAAAATCACGTTTGAAATCAAAGCTACAACTTATTGGACTTTTAGATTCACAAATATCCGAGATATTTGAACCGAACAAATAGCTCAATTATTTAGATTCGTACTTTCTTAAATTCAACCAATAGCTGATCCCATTTTGTTTAATTTGGCATTTGTGAAATTGTCCTTTTGTTGAATACAACCTCTTTAAACAGCGTATTTCTCCGATCACAGTACGCTATTTAATTCACTTAAAAACAACTATTTAATCGCAATCACCCGTCACATTTACCTCACGCTATCATTCCATATATTTTTAGACTATTTACCCCTTTATATTTGCCAGAGTATTAACTTATAATAACTAGATATGAAAGTAGTATTTGCTTTATTATTAAGCACCAATGCATTTTTTCCTTGCAAAGCTCTTAATAATTCTCAAGAAGATCACATTGGCATACAAGCTGAAAAAAAGAAGCAGGAAATTGATTGTACGGGACACCTTCCACCAAGTAGCCCAAATAGAAAAGGAGGAGAAGCTCTTAAGGCATTTTTAATTGATAACGGTATATTGATTGAGTATTATTCTAATGTTGGAATAGTAGATATCGTAATCGAGACGGAGGATGGCACAATAGTTCGCAGTTATTCTTCGAGTAGTGTGGGCGGCGATACCTCTATTTCAACTATTGGACTAACCACAGGTAGTTATATCCTAAAAATGGGTAATACAAATGGTTTCCTTACAGGAAAGTTCGACTTATAAAAATAACTAGAAAATATCAAATTCTAATCATGAACAAAACAAAATTTATAATAGCCCTATCTACTATGTTGTTAATTCTCTCATGTAAACAAAATGACGTTTTACAAGAGAA
>NZ_DKSP01000089.1:72995-77389 GCF_002472745.1 Sphingobacterium sp. UBA7253
AATGACGTTTTACAAGAGAATATAGTAGAAAAAGAAACAATAAAGATGTTGGCAAAGACAGCGTCTGATTCTTTGGCTACGAAAGGCCCAATCGTACCCATTGAAGTAAATCCTGACTCAATTAAATCAAGATTATTTGGTAAAAATCAGAATAAGACCTTCAGTTTGATGAATGGTTTATCTTATGACCCTTATTTGTCATCAAATATGTATGCTCTTAGGGATATGCCATTAACTTTTCAAGCCAGAGGAGGAGGCGCAAACTCTGCAAATAAATATTTGCAAACCAATGGGCGTGGTAAAGAGCTGGTTTTAACGTCCACAGATAATCCCTCGACAACAAATTTTAAAGTAAGGGTCTTACCAGCAAGCTCAGGAATACCATACCTCATCTATTCTTTTCAGGAAAATACACCAATAAGTGTTGGACAATATTCTAATGCCCCAAATAATAAGGTTTTGTTTCTTTTAAATGATGAAAGTGGATCATTATACAATGCGTCATGGGATTTGATTGCGTCATCAAATAATCCTGGATATTTTGCCATAGAAAGTCAATCTTATCTTGAACAAGGCCCTGGAGGAATGTGGGACATATTTTATAATGTAGTAGAACTAAAAGATGCGACCAAAATAGGATATGGTAAATATTCAAATAAACCTCAGCAAGAGTTCTTGATTACCCCTAGGAGCAAGTTTACGCTAAGCTCAATGGAATATATTAATGATTATAATGCCACTGTAACAAAAGGGCCAGATATCATTTTAAAGGGAAGCTATACAAACACTGGTTATTCTAATCTTTCGTATGATATTGAATGTTTGAAGTCTGAATTTTTGCCTTCTAATTTTTCCGTTAACAAGTCTATTAATTTCCAATTTGAAAATATAGCACAAAAATTTAAACGACCTTCGGTGCTCCAAGGGGTAATTAACTTAAATCCAGGATCAAATATTGAAGCTGATGTTTCTTTAAACTCAACTGGTTACACAAAAAATATGCTCACCAAAGTACCTTTTCTTATATCTCCCCGTACAAAAGTTGCGATAGACTATAAAGTTGCATCTTATACAGTATCTGTTGATTTTGTTGCAATCGCTACATATCAAGATCGTGAAATAAAGATAAGTGGACGTTGGACTGGAAGGGTGATAAGTGATGAATATCCTTTAAGTGACCACAGTTATATAATAACTGATATAGACACAGGAGCTCCAAAAATGGTCAAACTTCCAAATCCAAACTTAAATCTTAATGCGATAAATAAACCTTTGGCTGTCCAATAACAAATTGAGAAATAATTTAGCACAGAAAAACATAAAAATGAAAAAATACTTCATCTATATTGCTCTGCTTTCGCTTATCGTTTCCTGTAAGCAAAATGATCTTTTCAACGATACAATCAAACAGGAACACGCTGAGGATATCATACTTCAGGTGAGGAACTCAAAACTCCCGAAAGTGTTGTCTAGGTCAACTAAAAAGAAAAGCACAAATCAGTTCAATACGCAAAATACTACCGCATTACCAATAGATGCATATTCGGGTCGTGGTTACACAGTAGGGAACGGCATTCTAGGGAGCGTCGATAATGTCAGAAGACAAATTCTTGATTTTAATAAACTTCAGACAAACGGATTAATAGTAAAAGATCCCATTAAAAAAACCAATATCGAATCTTTTGCATTCTCTGATTTTCAGCGATATGCTAGTTGGACTAACATTACAAAAAAAGTATCTGCTGGATTTAGCCTCAATTTAGGGTTATTCAGCTTAGGTGCTAAGAGAACCACAACGGAGAAATTCTCGAATAATACGATGGAAACGTCTCGCAGTGTAAGTGGACAATTAAACATCGAAGTTCGAGATGCAATGTATCGAATGGATTTATCCCCAAGTAGTATGAGGAGAATCGCGTCAGGATATATGGATAGTTGGTTTTTGGATGATCTTTACAATTCTACGATTGTTGATGTTTTAAATACTTACGGTCCATTTGTAATTACTGGATATTACTCTGGAGGAAGAGCTAGTGCTACCTACTATGGGACTCATAAATTCAGCGCCGATTCTACAAATAAGGAAAAAGATATGCAAACTGATATTACCGCATCTTACAAATGGGGAGGAAAGGGCGATACCACTAACTCAGTAAGTGCCAATTTCGGTTTTGGAAGAAATACAGGCAACGGTAGTTCATTTCAGTCGAACATTGAGTCGACCTCTTATATTATTGAGACAACTGGTGGAGCTTATGACTTTCAGGTTCGGACACCGCCAACGGAAATAAAAAATTCTAATATTGATCTTTCTCAATGGCTTTCTTCTCTGAACAATGTAAGTAATCATGCGTTCTCTGGGCTAGCAGATCAAGGACTTAACCCTATTTCTGATTTTATGTTGGAAGCTAATTTTAAACGAAGGTTGCAGGATACCCATTTAGGATATTTTAATACCAATACATTTGTTGAGCCGTTCATAGAAATTGTAAAAGTTTTGGTGAGAACAACAGGATCGGGCGAACGCCTCTACGATATTGCCGCTGTTTTAAATACAAGGCAAGGAGATAAGATTATTTTAGGAAAAGGAGCGGCAGCCAATGCTACTGACGCTGATTTAAGGGCAAATAATACACCCTCTATTTTTGCTGCCAAAAGTCAAGCGCTCGCAAATGAAAAGATGAATTTCTATCAATGTTTGATTAAGTCGAATGAAAGTACAACAATCCTACCTTTCTTACGGATTCCACTTAGTATCAATATTGCGAATGTTAGCGAAAGCCGAATGCTTAAATTTTATAACACTGAATCGGATATGTGGTATATTTATGATCCCGTGGGTTTAACTGCGTATTCTTTCTATTTGGACGATTATATACTAGAAGTCTATGGAATGAAGGATTGGTTCGATACATTGCAGGAAAAGACTATTTCCATGACGAATCTTTATCAAAGATACACAATAATTGGTTTGTAATTCAATGTTCTGCCAACTTCGTTGGCAGAACAATTTTTTATTATTTTTACATTTAATTAATCAATACAACATGAAAAAAGTAATGTACATAATGGTTATTTTGGTCGGCTCTATATTAACTGGCTGCAATAAAGATGAGACATCTAAACCTATATTTGAATTTAATAAGAATACTATTAAACAGACTGGATGGAAGGGAACACTTCGAATCAACTTCAAGGATGAAACGAGTGAAGAAGAAATCAGCATGCTATTTCTGGATGATAAAGTGGGACGATATGAATATAAAAAAACACAAACTGGTGGCTTTGACTATATTGTAGAAGGTAAACTATTAAGAATTGGAGGATTACAAAGCAGTAAGCTAGAAGGCGAATGGATGGTCGTTGAGTTCACTGAAAACAAATTAATACTAAAAGATGAACTATACTCAGAACAATATAACAAAACTTTGGAACTTACACGAGATTATTAACATAATGGCAATGCCGCTGTACCCCCAAATAATACCATTGAAATGGCCTCTACTTATTGAGAGCTCTTTCAAATTTAGTATCTCAGATATCCAATAGTTGTATCAATATATACATTAAATTGAACTATTAAGTGAGTTATTGAAAAATATCACTCTAGATAGCTCACAATAATTACACATAAATATCTTTGGTAAAATTAGGTCCATGCCACAACATTATTTTAAAGCAAGAAAAGCATTTGATTTCAAGCCTAGCCCATTTGCGATAGGCACTATCAAGGGAGTACCTAATGGGTATGAGGACAACCACTTCCTATTGAAGATCTATGGCCTAGAGAAAGCGGCTTTTAGTTACTATTATCAGTACCATCTGGAATATTACCTTTCCGGAGGAAACCGCTCAGAAAAAGAGTTCTTTTCTCATGTCTGGTATATTGTTTCTGATAGGATAGATTATTTTAAGGGACAAGATCCCTTCTCCTCAAAGCATGCGCTCCATATCTCCAATGTTATGAAGCTGGGAGAATTTCTGGAATTTCTCACGCCACTGGACAAATGGAATATTCGACCTAATGATATGCTCATCAAAGAGAAAGACGAAGAGATCGCAAAACTACGGTCAGAGCTAGAGATCCTACAGAACAAACTTGCCGATCTGGAGAAATATGAGGTCTCTGTAAAACCAATGATACAGGACGAACACCTCCCCACTTTAATTGACCTGTTGCAGCAGATGAAAAATCTTACTCTTCCCAACGGAAGGAAGCTATTGGTCAGTGACCATGAAAGTCCCTATTATAAAATGGTCTCAAAATATTTTGTCTATAATGGTAAGGATATACCGGTCAATACCGTCCGCAATTATTTTGTACAGAAAGACCCGAAAGATTCCATGAAGGGAGTCAGGATCCCCGATGACAAAAAACTATTCGACATTATTCC
>NZ_DKSP01000075.1:0-2928 GCF_002472745.1 Sphingobacterium sp. UBA7253
CCGCGCGGGATGGGTATACATACGGAGACAGATATGTACGTAAAGCAAACTACATTCGGCTGAGAGATATCATCTTAACCTACAATTTGAAAAATGACTTCCTGCAAAGGGTCGGTCTATCCAATACTCAATTTAGGTTTCAGGTTCAGAATCCATTCAAATATACATTTAGTGGAAATGATATAGACCCCGAATCAATTGATAGACGGACAGGAATAAGGACTCTGCCACAAACTTCATTTTATAGTTTGACATTTTCCACTACATTCTAGCTTTTGTTCGGAAAACAAAAAAGATAAATATCGAAAAATATGACTTTAAATTGGCTAATAAGTTCCATAAAACAGCCAAACCCATCTTCCTGATGGAATAATACATTATAAAATGATGAAAAAAATACTATTGAAATTTTTGATTTTATTAACACTACTAGGTATTCTATCCTGTGGAGACTTTCTGGAAGTAAAGCCCAAAGGTGTAGTCCTGCCGGAAAAATTGACTGACTTTGAAAGCATGTTAAATTCCTTCACAATGACCCAGTCTTTTCCTTCTGCCCTACTTTATTGTACAGATGATTATTATGGCACTTATAGCGCCAAAGATAAAAGTGTCAACGCCAACCTATATTTCTGGCGGGAGGAAAAAGATATTAATGACCAGGTGAGCCCGGTTATCTGGGGGCAATTGTACAGGATCATCTACGATGCAAACGTTATCATCAACAATGTAATGTCTGCTACCGGCAGCAATGATCAAAAGAAAAAAGAAGTGCTGGGAGAGGCTTTATTAGCTCGTGCAGATGCCTATTTTACACTCCTAACAGTGTATGCAAAGAGCTATAATATAAATACTAAAAATACGGACCTAGGACTACCATGGGTAACAACGACAAATGTAACTGATAAAGTCCCCCCAAGAGCATTAATCCAGGATAATATAGACAGTATTGTCAATAACACCCTGCGTGCAATTGACTGTTTGCCATTAAATAATGTAAATCGCTACAGAGCAACAAAAGGTGCCGCAAAAGGATTTCTTTCAAGAGTCTATCTATATATTGCCGACTATACTAATGCCGAAAAATATGCCCTGGAAACTATGGCCGTAGCCCATAAACTAACGGATTATAATACAATTAAGTCAAGTGATGACCTACCTATTGCCGATCTTGATCCTGAAATTTTATGGCAGCGTGGAAGTGAAGATAGAAATGTCCCGGTATTTATGTTGTATTCTGATGAGTTAAAAACATATTTTGATGAAAATGATCTAAGATACAGCATTTTGACGATCAGTAACAACAAAGGAATCAATCGAGGGGGAGCATATGGGGAAGCAAATTTTGGAATAACTTTTCCGGAAGTTTATTTGACCCTTGCTGAACTGGCGGCTCGTTCTAACCGTACCGCTGCTGCTATGGAATATCTAAATATAATCCGGAAAGTTAGAATAAAGGCTTCTGCTTATCAGCCCGCTACTTCACTGAATAAAGATGATGCTTTAAAATTGGTATTGGCAGAAAGGAGACGGGAATTAGCTTTTGGAGCCACACGCTGGATGGATATGAAAAGACTGGATAGAGATGGCCTGATGAAAGACGTCAAACGTATTAACAGGGAAAATTCTGAACTTCAGGAGACATTAACGCCACAAAGTAATCGTTACACTTTTCAGATACCAACTCGGGTGAGAAAATTCAATCCCAACATGCAAGTCAATTAAATGAACATAAAAAAATTAAACAAGATTTTTATCACATGAAAAATATAACACTATTCCTATTTTTATTCTTGAGCATTTCCGCTTTTGCTCAGTCATCTAAGCCAGTCCTTGTTGACGATTTGGTCCCAGAAAAATATAAGATTTCAAATAACTACTTTCCAATTATAAAAGGTAGCTATCTATACAGTATATATGCATTGTCAACAAGTGATTTTATCAGTAAGGCAAGATCGCTACAAAAAGATATAAACGATACTTTTACTAATGAAACGGATACAGGTGCCAAAGCTTTAAAAACAAAAGATGTAAATTATTTCATCAAGGAGGTCGCAGACGCTTACCGCAGAGGATATGGAAAAGATTCTGTTTCTTTGGAAGAATACTATAGACTTATTGGAGCAAAAGCAGATAAAAAGCAGCTGGATTCGGCCTATCAAAAAGCATATCCAAAGAAAATGAGCGAAAGTGACAAATTGCTATTGCAAAATTTCATCGCTGAAACTGAAGAAAATGTCAATGATGAGGACATGTTTAAAAGGTCTGCCAGCTACAGGGAATGGTTAGAAAGTAGAATCATCAAATTAAAGCGAACTAAATATAACGAAGAATCCCCCTTAGGGTATGACGGCGAATACCTCGTCGAACTGAATGTCATCAATAGAGAAATTACCAACCCATTTATGAGGGAATATCTTAATTTTGACTATACCTGTTCTATTTTAAAAATGGTAAAAAATATTGAAGCGAGAGAACAGGCCTACGCTAATTTCATGAAGGTGGTTGTAAGCCCCTATTATAAAGATGAAGTATCAAAGGTATACGCTAATTTTAGAAAAACAGCTGATAATAAACCATCTCCGGAGTTCAATTTTAAAGATGTAAACAATAAAAGCGTATCCCTTAAAGATTTACGGGGCAAATATGTATACATAGATATCTGGGCAACCTGGTGTGCCCCCTGTAAAGCTGAGATTCCTTATTTGCAGAAGATAGAAAAGTTATATCACAATAAAAAAATATCCTTCGTAAGTATTTCTGTTGACAGAATGAAAGATTATGAAAAATGGTCAACTTATGTAAAATCCAACAACTTAGGGGGAACACAACTTATCGCTGATAAAGACTTTAATTCAGATTTTATAAAAGATTATAACATCAGCGCAATCCCTAGATTTATTTTAATAGCCCCTAATGGAACAATCGTAT
>NZ_DKSP01000006.1:0-5525 GCF_002472745.1 Sphingobacterium sp. UBA7253
TGGAGACCGAAACATTCTGGTAACACGACTTCATTTCTTGGACGATTTGGCCCCAGACTTTTTTACAAAATCAGCCCCATGGAGCTCCTCCGCTTTTTTGATCAGCATCTCCAGGGCAGTAATTTTGAGGTTCGCCTGGAAGAGTTCATCCCTGAGATCCTGCTCATTTTTCAACCCGATATCTTCTGACTCCACAGCCTGGGGAACTTCCAGCTCCAGATTGCTTTCCCACTGCTGGTACCATTTCATAAAATACCGCGGAGTGGCTTCCCTCGGAAGATTGTACTTCTGGGCAAGTTGCGAATAACTCAGCTTGCCCGCAAGGTATTCTCTGGAAACGAGGATTTTGAAGCTATCGCTGTAAACTTGCTGTCCCCCTGATTTACGTTTTGTCATACGCTTTTTCATAATATTAAATTTAAGATTTTAATATTCGTTTTTTGTAAACCTTTTTCAGGAATGGACACTTACATATACCGAAGTTAAACGCGGACTGTTACAGCGAATTCTTTCACCTTTTCAAACCATGCTCAGGAAAGACCAGGTCTACTCCTGAGATGATTATCCGGTTAAACTTAAAAATTGCCAGTCTATTATAAAGATGTATTTTTTCTTATTTTTCTAGCAAAGCCTGGATTTCCTTTTGGATTTCGGTTCCTTTATCGGCATTGTACCACTTTTGAATCTCCTCTTTGATTTCGGATAAATCTGCCCCTTGCGCCTTCATCTTCAAAAACAGCTCCTGGCAAGCTTGAGGTCTTGGACCCCAGACAGCCAAATCCTGCCCCTGTCCATTACGTATCACTAGAATTGGAATAGATTTACCGCCGTTGGTTAAATAAGAATCGATCAGAAACGGAGCGCTGTCACGCAATTGGATATCCACCCTGATATTGGGATTTTTTGAGGCCATCTTCGCCAACATAGGCACCGAATGCGCTGCATCCCCGCACCAAGGTTCAGTAATAATGATCCATTGTTGCTTTTCAGTAATTGACTCCACAAATTGTTCAAAAGTCGACGTTGGTTCAAAGCGTTTTAACCAACGGCCCATTCTTGTCCAGTTCATTTTTGTGTACTGATAATATTCATCATCTTGATAGGCAGGGTGATTCTCAGGATGATTTAAGATATCTTCGAATTGTTGTAAGTAATTTTCAAACGTCATAATACCAATTTTGTGCAAAGGTAAATTTTACTTCTAACTTTCTCAAAAAACCTTCCGCCAACAATCTGTATTGAATGCAATAAAAAAAATGATGCTCAAAAAGCACATGTAGAGCAAGAAAAAATGTGATTTCCTCTGCCTTATATACCAAAGATTTTACATTCAGAAGAGATGTTTTACATTTATTAACGATTAAGTAAATTATCTTTGAAAGATACAACCCGTACATGAAAAGATTAGTTCAATTAATACTTTTACTATTTATCGTCATCAACAGTGCTTACTCCCAAATAAACATCAAGGGGAGGATTCTAGACAAGGCGGATGACAAGCCCCTGACCAATGCTTCCATTATTTTACTGAACCGCGATTCAGTCCTCCGTTATTTTAACCGAGCCAATGAAGAAGGAAAATTCCAGGTCAAAAATATCAAACCCGGGAGCTACATTATTTTGGCCACTTACCCTAAATTTGAACTATATAGTGATACGATCCAAATTGCAGACAAAGATCTCGACCTGCATGATATCAAAATAAATTCCCAAAGAAATGTGTTGCAGGAGGTGATTGTCACCCGACGTCTTCCAATTACACTGAAAGGCGACACCATCGAATATGATGCGGCGAGTTTTGCAACAGAAAAAAATGCGAAGCTAGAGGATTTACTACGTCGTCTACCCGGTTTCACGGTTACCGGAGATGGAAGTATCACGGCTCAAGGAAAATCTGTACAGAAAGTGTTTATCGATGGGGAAGAATTTTTTGGCTATGATCCTAAAATAGCCATTCGAAATGTACGGGCAGATGCCGTTGACAAGGTGCAGCTCTATGAGAAAAAATCGGAGGAAGCTGAGCTGTCAGGCATCGATGATGGCGTAAGAATTCAGACAGTTAAT
Source organism: Sphingobacterium sp. UBA7253 (assembly GCF_002472745.1). Taxonomy (NCBI): domain Bacteria; kingdom Pseudomonadati; phylum Bacteroidota; class Sphingobacteriia; order Sphingobacteriales; family Sphingobacteriaceae; genus Sphingobacterium; species Sphingobacterium sp. UBA7253. The sequence goes on from NZ_DKSP01000006.1 coordinate 2,065, forward strand.
GTTGTACTCAAAGAGAAAGCAAGAAAGGGTGTCTTTGGAAACATGGAAGCATTGGCTGGATCAAAAGAATTGTATGCGGGAAATCTCTTTGCGGCGAAATTTAATAAGACTGAGCGGATTGGCATCACCGCGAGTCACAACAACATGGGCAGTTCAAGCGGCCGTGAAGGCTCTCTACGCATGAACAACCAAATTACGGGCGAACCTCTGAACACAAACCTTGGTGCCAATTATGAAAATCAGTTCTTCAAAAAAGCCCTAAAAGTCAATGCCAACTATGGTTACGACAACAACAGCAACAGGAATCACTCGGAGACTTACAATAAGAATGTACTGCCAGACGAGTCCATTCAGGAAAAAAACAGCAAAAACGATAATGAAAGGCATAGTCGAAGCAATGGTTTAAGGTCAAACCTTAACATGCGACTGGATTCCACGCAAACTATGGACCTGCAATCCAATGCCAATTGGGCCACCAACGCTAATCTAACCTATACAGACAGCAAAACGGGCGACGGATCAGGTAATCCGATCAGCGACTTTAGAGAGAACAATCAATCGAACTCTTCAAGCTCTAACAATAATTTTCGGTTAAATTATAGAAAACGGTTAAAAGCGGGTCGTTCCGTCAACCTAATGGTCGGGAATAACCACAAAGAGTCAAATTCAGACAGCAAAGTCTATTCGCGAACCTATTTCTACAAAACAGGAGACAGCACAATTATTGATCAAGATCGGCACGGACGGACTAGCGGAAATGACTTCAACTCGTCAATTAACTTCAATAACCGAATCAGTGACTATATCAATCTAGCTTTAGGTTATAGCTTCAATCATTCGAAGAATACAAATACCCAAAATTCGATAGACAATATTACCCAAAAGTTTGATTCGCTGTATTCTCAAAACCAGATCGACAATAACACCAATCAGGGCGTTAATGTGAATTTTTCCTATCGTAGGGAAAAGTTGGAGATCAATTTTTCCAACCGTACGTTCTATAAGAATCAGAAGTTAAATGATAGTTATAGGTCAATCGATCTCGCCCGGAATTTTTGGGACAACAATTTAAATGTTGATGCGAATTATCGCCTTTCAAATAGCAAAAATATACGTTTAGCTTATCAAAGTTCGAATATCATTCCATCCTTTGATCAGTTACAACCGCTGCAACCTCAGACCAACCCTTTGTTTCAACAAGTTGGTAATCCTGACCTAAAACGTGCGGTGAACAATAATATTTCGGCCAACTATAATGCTTTCAGTTTATTGAAAGGAACCAACATCAATATCAACGGAAACTTATCTTTCGTAAATAATCCGATTGTCAACAAAACAACCATACTGGACAACTCTGCCCAGATCAGTACTTATGAAAATCTATCCGGCAAATCCAACTGGAATGGTGGTCTGAATATCAACCATATGCAGCCTTTGGCCAATCGACGTATCAATTTTAACAAAAGTGCAAATGTTAGATTTAACAACAGCTATAGCTACACCAAATTTGAAGGCGGACAATCCGGTGGCGAGTTTCTGCTGAACAATGCAAAGAATACCAACTTTAGCCTAGGTTCAAGCTTAAATGAACAAGATTCAGAAGGGTTCGATTTCGACCTTTCTGCAAACGCCGGCTTCAATATCCAACAAAACTCGATCAACACACAATACAACGCAACAAGTTTTCAAGGTGGGACCTCGGCCTATGTCAAATACTTTCTACCAAAGAAGTTTAATATCATGGCCAACCTTTTCTATAGCTACACAGGACCTACAAAACTCTATAAGAAATCAATCAATCAATTTTATACCAATATCGAATTGGAGAAAAAAGTACTGAAAGATGAGAGCATGACACTCAGCGTAAAGGCCTTTGACCTTTTCAACACCTTTAACAACACACGCCGTAATGCGAGTGACACCAACTATTCCGAATCTGTTCAACAGGTATTGACGCAGTATTTTTTGGTCGGTGTAAAATGGGATTTCAACAAATATCTAGGGAAAGGAAATGATTAAAAAAATATATTTAACACTAATCATCTGCTGCCTGTATGGTTTATCCCTTCAGGCACAATACGCCTATTTTGGAAGTAGGGGTACCATCAGTTTTGACAAAGTTACCTACACAAAAGCACGCATACGGCAGATGTCCAACGACATGAACTCGAAAGGAATGGACAGGGGTATGGGAATGATGGAATATCTCGACAAGCTACCGGATTCACATACAGAAAAATTAAACTTCTACTTTGATGAGAATTCTACCCTGTTGATGCCCGAGGAAAGCGAGGGTACCGAAAAGCAACGTGCTGAAGTAAAAATGGCTGCACCTACGATAAGTTCGGCAAATGGCAGAAGGGGCAGATCTCAGGGTGCGGCCCGAAGCGGAGGAAACCAAAGGGGGCAGTTTAGAGCTGGCGCCAACAAGAATGGCAAGGTCCTCTACCAGGATCTGAAAGCTGGTACAGCAGACATCCAGCTTGATATCGACGAAAAATATATTCTTTCGGAAACATTGGACAGCATCACTTGGCGTTTCACCGAAGAGTTCCGCAATATTGCTGGTGTAAATTGCCGTAGAGTCAACGGTGCCACCAAAGACTCACTTTATCTGATTGCCTACTATTCGGAAGAAATCCCCGTATCGGCCGGACCAGCCTTGAGCCATGGCCTCCCGGGAATGATATTGGGTCTTGTCATCCCAGAAATGCACATTCAATATTGGGCTACCAATATCGCCTATACCAATAAACTTATTCCTTCTGACTGGCGGGATAAGAAATCAAAAAAAATGAAACTTGCCGAATTTTCGGAAATCTTTGGCAGATATATGCCACGCAATCGCCAAAACGAGTCAGCAAAAAAAAGGATATTAGAGCAACTGGTGTATTGAAAATGTCAGTTTGGCAGTACCTAAAGACAAATTGATGACAAATAGTGTTTTTTTTACAAAACTTTTGGATTGGCATAAGGGTTGATAATAGACTGATAGAATTTATTAAGTAAAAAATTAAAACACAAGATATGTCTAAAATTATAGGAATTGACTTAGGTACTACAAACTCATGTGTTGCCGTAATGGAAGGTAACGAGCCTGTAGTAATTACGAACAACGAAGGTAAACGTACAACTCCTTCGATCGTAGCTTTCGTAGAAGGTGGCGAGCGCAAAGTTGGGGACCCAGCAAAGCGTCAAGCAATTACTAACCCGCATAAAACTATTTATTCCATCAAACGTTTTATGGGACTTTCATACGATGAAGCTGTGAAAGAAGCTGAACACGTACCTTATAAAATCGTTAAAGGTGACAACAATACACCTCGTGTAGAAATTGATGACCGCAAATATACACCACAAGAGATCTCTGCCATGATTCTTCAAAAAATGAAGAAAACAGCTGAGGATTTCTTAGGTCAAGAAGTAACTGAAGCTGTTATTACAGTTCCTGCATATTTCAA
>NZ_DKSP01000018.1:0-10357 GCF_002472745.1 Sphingobacterium sp. UBA7253
GATATTGCGATACAACAAAACAAGAAGAATTTTGTTATCACTTTTAAGGATGAAGGAATAGGTATTGAGAAGGCAGAGTTTAACAACATCTTCAAAAAGTTTTATAGAATAAAAAGTCAATATAATCAGCAAGGAAGTATCGGTTTGGGCTTGGCTTTCTGTAAAGAGATTACCGAATTTATAGGCGGTGATATTACAGTAAAAAGTCAATTGGGACAGGGGACCACCTTTACCTTGGTATTTCCGGTTTAAAAAATAAATTTAAATATGAATAAAGACATCACTGTTGCTGTTATTGAAGATGATGAGAACTTACGGTTCTTGGTAAAACATCGATTGGAATCCGAAGGCTATCAGGTCATTCAGAGTGGAAATGGGAATGAAGCGGAAAGTTTGATCTTGGAAAAGAGACCCGATGTGGTTTTGTTGGATTGGATGCTTCCAGGAAAAGAAGGCAACGAAATCTGTGAAGATGTCCGTAAAGCCGGGTTTGAGAATATCATTATCATGATGACAGCGAAGTCTCAAGATGTGGACAAAATTGAAGCCTATAGCTTTGGTGTGACTGATTACATTAGTAAGCCATTCAATATGGATGTGCTTATTGCTATGATCGATAATAAGGTGAAATTTTTCTTACCTAAGAACAGTCCCGAAGTATATAAATTTGGGCAAACGGAACATCATCCGAATATTCATTCCTTAATACGTGACGGAAGGAAAGTTGAGTTGACCATTTTGGAAAACCGAATTTTGCTTCATTTTTTACAAAACTTAGGCCGGGAGATTACACGCGAGGAGTTAATGGAGGTTGTCTGGGGTTATAGCTCCAATGTCAACACACGTACTTTGGATATGCATGTGGTTCGTTTAAGGAAAAAGATCGAAACAAATCCAGATAAGCCACATTATCTACAAACAGTTCGGGGGCTGGGGTATAAATTTGTTGATGAGGAAGAGATTTAATTTTATTTAACGGGTAAGAATTTGTTTTGTTGAAAACAATTATTATCTTCGTATAGATTCAAAGCAAGACCATGTTTCCTGACGAGGGAAATATGGTCTTGTTTCTTTTTTAAAAAGTAGAAAATAAGAAAAAAGATAAAATTATGGCAGAAGTAACTTATTTTACGGAAGAAGGATTGCGTAAGCTTAAAGAAGAATTGGCTTATCTGAAGACGGAAGGAAGGTCTAAAATTGCCAATGCTATTGCAGAGGCTAGAGACAAAGGAGATTTGTCAGAAAATGCAGAGTATGATGCAGCTAAAGAAGCTCAGGGGCTTCACGAAGCTAAAATTGCCAATTTGGAGAATACATTGGCGACTGCACGTTTAATTGATGAGTCCAAATTGGATACATCTAAAGTTTTGGCCTTATCGATTGTTAAGATCAAGAACAAAAAGAATGGTGCTGAAATGACTTATCAATTGGTGGCGGAGTCAGAAGCAGATTTGAAGTCGGGCAAGATTTCAGTTAAATCTCCTATTGCCCAGGGTTTGTTGGGAAAATCGAAAGGTGATACAGCTGTTATTGAAGTGCCTGCCGGTAAAATTGAATTCGAGATCGTAGAGATTTCAAGATAATATATGTCGGTTATGTGCGGTATGCCATAACCGCACATCCACAAATTAACTTTATATTAAGAAGGTCGTGATATAGTAATCGCGACCTTTTTTGTTTATATTTGTTGGCAGTAGAAAAACAGGGTGTGATAAAATCTGCAGTTAAATTTTTAATTGCTAACATACCGAAGGCTTTGCATTTTAAAGTCTGTTTTTTGCTAATTATTGTTTAAAAGATTTATTCCAAGATTAGAATAATATGTCGACAATTTTTTCAAAAATCGTTGCTGGGGAGATCCCAGCTTACAAAGTTGCAGAAAGTAATGATTTTCTAGCTTTTTTGGATATCAGTCCATTGGCTAAGGGGCACGTTCTTGTGATCCCTAAGAAAGAGACCGATTACATTTTTGATATAGAAGATGATGAATATATGGCGCTTTGGGTCTTTGCTAAGATTGTTGCTCAAGGTATTAAAAAGGTAATTCCCTGTGTAAAAGTTGGTGTTGCAGTTGTTGGTTTAGAAGTGGCTCACGCACATATACATTTGGTGCCTATTAATAAAATTAGTGATTTAAACTTTGCTGGACCTAAATTGAGCTTGGCAGAGGACGAACTTCATGAAATTGCGACTACTATTCGCGAGTCTATCGTCAGTATAACTGCTCAAAATCAATAACTAGAAAAGATTATATTACACTTGATTTACGTTCGTTTTTTAGAAGAATGCTATATTTGTACTTTGCTGTTTAAAATTTGTACAAGAATAAGCGTAGGATTTGTTCTAAAAAAGAAACGCAATATTGATTTTTACTAAAGATTATGCATGAACTTTTGTTGTCATTTCAACAATTATTAAACCCGGAGGAGCTATTGAGCTCTGGTGGATTTTATCTGGTTATCTTAATTGTATTTGCTGAGACAGGTCTATTTTTTGGATTTTTTCTACCTGGTGATTATTTATTATTTCTTGCAGGATTATTTTGTGCACTAAATAAAATTGACGTTAATATATACACGCTTTGTCTAGGCTTATTTGTCGCGGGAGTATTAGGGAATTTTACAGGGTATTGGTTTGGTTATCGAGCCGGACCAATGTTATTTAAGCGAAAAGATAGCTTCATCTTTAAGCGAAAATATGTGGTCATGGCGGAAGAGTTTTACCATAAATATGGTGGAACAGCTTTAATTATAGGAAGATTTGTCCCAATAGTTCGTACTTTTGCACCTATCTTTGCCGGTGTTGTAAAATTAGATTTTAAGAAATTCGTTCTGTACAATGTTGCCGGGGCTGCTATTTGGGTACTTGTGTTGACCCTTTCTGGATATTTCCTCGGTATAGAGTTCCCTTGGATTTTACATTATGTAGAATATGTTGTCGTTGGTATGATTGTGATCGCATTTTTGCCAATTGCAATAACGTTACTAAAAAAGCGTATAAAAGATAAAAGAAACAAACAAAATATACAGTAAATTAAAAAATGAGTAAACAAAACCCTTGGCACATGGTTTCTCCAGGTGAGAATGTTCCAAATGCCGTAAATGCTATCATTGAGATTACAAACGGATCCAAAGGAAAGTATGAATTAGACAAAGAAACTGGTTTGTTGCTTTTGGACAGAGTAATGAGTTCATCTGTCGTTTATCCTGCTAATTATGGTTTTATACCACAAACTTATTGCGATGACAAAGATCCTTTGGATATTTTGGTTATTTGCTCAGTGGATATTTTACCTTTGACATTGGTTGAAGCACAGGTTATTGGTGTGATGAATATGGTTGATGGTGGAGAACAAGATGATAAGATTATTGCGGTCGCCAAAAATGATCCTGTTTTTAATTACATTAAAGATATTGATCAATTGCCTCCGCATACGATGAAGGAGATTGTACAATTCTTTGAGAGTTATAAAGCACTCGAAAAGAAACATGTCATTGTTGAGGGTGTAAAGGGACGTGAAGAAGCGCAAAGAATCTTGATCGAGGCTATCGAGTTGTACAAAAAAGAATTTGTTAACAAATAACCCCAAGCATGGCGCTCGATATATTTTGGACATTGTTTTTAGTATTGGCTAACGGCTTTTTTGTCGCGGCAGAGTTTGCTATTGTCAAGGTCCGAGTCTCCCAAATTGAAGTTCAGGCAAAAACAGGTAGCAAAGTTGCTACAATAGCCAAAAGTATAACGGAGCATTTGGATGGTTATTTGGCCGCTACACAATTGGGTATTACACTTTCTTCACTCGCCTTAGGCTGGGTAGGAGAGGCTGTAATGACCCAAATTGTGCAGGGGTTTCTCGGTTTTTTCGGTGTTGAATTGACAGGTACAATCGCGACGAATGCAGGACATATATTGGCTTTTACAATTATTACTGTGTTACACATTGTATTTGGAGAGCTCGCTCCTAAATCAATTGCGATTCAAAAACCTGTTGCAACAACCATGAAAATTGCGGTTCCACTGCAATTTTTCTACTTTATCTTTAGACCATTTATTTGGATTTTAAATGGTTTCGCTAATTTTCTACTGAAAATTTTGGGATTTGAAGTTACTAAAGGGGAATCTGCGCACTCTTCTGAAGAGTTGCAATATCTTTTGGATAAAGGTAAGGAGTCTGGTGCTTTGGATATTTCTGAGCACGAGTTGATCAAAAATGTATTTGATTTTAACGAACGTATCGTTAAGAATATTATGGTACCTCGTACCAAAATTGTGGCTGTGGAGGTCACGGCTGATGCCTCTGAGCTGATAGAAACCATGACTGAAGAAGGGTACTCTCGTCTGCCAATTTATGAGGATAATATTGATCAAATCGTTGGTATTGTCCATACGAAAGATATTTTACCCCTCTTAGCTAAAGGAAAAGAGGTTGTCATGAGAAATATCATGCGCAAACCTTATTTCATTCCTGAGACGAAGAAGATCAATGATCTAATGGCTGAGTTCCAGCAAAAGCGTCTACAGTTAGCGATTGTATTGGATGAATTTGGTGGAACTGCGGGTATGGTTACCCTGGAAGATATTGTTGAGGAACTTGTTGGTGAGATTCAGGATGAATACGATGAGGAAACTCCAGTTGTCGAACGTATCTCGGAAACGGAATATATGGTCGATGCAGGCGCTAGTATTCATGATGTGAATGAATTTCTCCCGATAGAATTACCCGAGAGTCAGGATTACGATACGATGTCCGGTCTGGTGAGCGAAATCTTTGATAAGATTCCTGAAGTCGGTGAGCGTAAAGAAGAATATGGTTACGTATTCACTATTATCCGTAAGGCCCAGCAGAACATAGAGTTTGTCAAATTGGAATTGGTCGAATCGGCCGATGATGATACAGAAGAATAAAACAATAACGAAAGCACATGCAGTTATTTTTTACACCGGATTTAAACCCTTCATTAGAAAATTTTATCCTTAGTGAAGAAGAAAGTAAACATGCTATTCGTGTGCTTCGTATGGATACTGGTGATCGCCTACATCTCATAGACGGTCGCGGTGGTTTGTACGAAGCTCAAATTATTGACCCTCATCCCAAACGTACTGTTCTTACGATCTTAACTGTTGAGGAGGAATTTCAGCAGCCAAAATATCATTTGCATATTGCTGTTGGTCCAACGAAGAATATTGATCGCATCGAATGGTTTTTGGAGAAGGCGACTGAGGTTGGCATTCAAGAAATAACTCCAGTTATCTGTGAGCATTCTGAGCGAAAAGAGGTGAAATTAGATCGTCTAAATAAGGTGGTAGTTGCAGCGATGAAACAATCGTTGAAAGCCTATCTTCCCAAGCTAAATCCAGCAGTATCGTTTAAACAGTTTTTGAGAGAAATCCCAAAAGAAGGTGTTCAAAAGGCAATTGCACACTGTGTTGACGCTGAAAAGAAGTATTTAAACCAGGTTTTGGAGCCTGCTCAGCATTATATTATCCTCATTGGTCCGGAAGGAGATTTCTCTGAAGAGGAAATTGATTTGGCACTACAGATGGGATTTCATCCGATTTCGCTGGGAGAAGCGCGCTTAAGGACGGAAACAGCTGCTTTAGCAGCTTGTATGGAAGTTTCCCTACTGAATAGATAATAAAAGACGACTCTGGCCCAGTAAATGGGCTGTGAGAGATCTGCAAAGCCCATTTAATGGTTTAATAATAGGCGCTAGTTTATTTTATTGGTTCTGCGTCTACAATCTGAATTTCAGCATTTCCCTTAAGCGGATCTTTGGTAAAGATCATTTTTCCTTTTAATTTAATCGGATCCTCAGAGAATTTTATCGCACTACCTTTTAACGTTACTTCAACCATTGGTGGTATTCCGTTGGATCCACAGAATTGACATTGCATCACGGGTAATACAGACATCATAAAGTTTTTATGATTACGACCACTATGAAGAGGAACCATATAACCTGGTAATTCAACAATTTTATTTTCAAGCGCTTTAAGCTCTTTGGGATAGAAAGGAGTATATACTTTCTTTGCCCCATTATAAGTTACTTTATAAGCCATCTTATCAATTGCTTCCCAAGTTTTGTTCATCATAGGTGTATGATCGGGAACATCCGGATTGCTACCGATCTGTGCATGTACCTGTATAATGCTGAAGAATATGAAGGCAAATGCCGTGATAATTTTTTTCATCTGTTTAATTTTTAGCTGTGATGAAGCTAGCAGATTTATCCGGTGATGAATAAATCATAAGGGTTTCATCTGTTTTAGTATTGAGTATAACGTATTGCGTACTGAGATTTCGCCGATGCACATGCAGGATTTATCTTGCATACGCTATTCTTATGTTTTTTTACTCCAATTAACCATTCGTCCTATTTGTTTGATAAAGTACCAGCTATACTTGTCCTGTACGCTTTCACAGCAGGAATCAGCGCTGCTAGGACGCCAATGAGACAAGCGATAAGCAAAAATACCAATTCTTTTGGATGTAGCCTAAAAGCTTCGATAAAGTCAGCGCTCTGGCTCGTTTGGTTACTGATATAGTATAATGCCAGATGTGCCAATAACAGTCCCACCAATCCACCAACGATCGTTATGATCAGACCTTCCAACAGAACAATGTTGAATAACTTTCCTTTAGACGCACCGAGTGTACGCATAATGGCCAGATCATACTTACGTTGTTTCAAAGCATTGTAGAGGTTAATAAATACACTCAGGCCAGCAATGAGCATGATGACATAAGCAAGGATAGCCAAAGAATCTATTCCTACACCCAGGAGTGAAAACAGACGCGTACTTTCCATAGCCGGAGAAGCCGCTTGCATATCAGTTTGTTGGTCGATCATTTTGGGCAATATACCGATGGCTGCCGGTGACTGGTATTTTATTAAAATAGCCGTTATTTCAAGACCATTCTGTTTCACCATATCCGCGCCGATGGATTTAACAAATACACCTTCCTCTTCGTGTTCATGATCAGCATGTCCTTCATGGTCATGATGCTCCTTTTCATTAGTTGCTACTTGTGCAGTAGAATTTTCCGGCAAACCCTCGCCATGGTGGTGCAGGTGTGCTTTAACCGTTTCTTCGCGGTCTTCTTCCCGTTCACGTTTTTCTTTTTGAGCTGCTGTTTCGTGATCGGCATGATCATGGGCGATACCATGAACATCCCAGACGCTTTCGAGGTTGGTCAATATGAGGTTGTCAGTTACGTTGTTGTTTTGCTTTAGAATACCCACAATAGTAAAAGGATGTTCGTCATGACTATGGCCATCCTTGCTCAGTCCATGTGAGCTGTTGATCTGGTCACCTATTTTCAAGTTGTTTTTTTTAGCTACCTGTTCACCGATAACGACCTCAAAGTTTTTTTGCCAGATGCGGCCGTTATTTATTTTGGTGCCATAGATGGCCAGAAAAGAAGAGTCCGTACCGACAATTCGATGTCCCTTAAAGTTATCACCCAATGACAAGGGAACCGCTAATTGTACAAGCGGGTTCTGACGCAGTGGCTCGAGTTCGTTCAAAGGTATATTTCCCGTTGGGTTGTCAATATGATATACGCTGGATAGGATCAATTGAAGAGGACTACCTTTGGCTCCGACGACCAGGTCAATGTTCTTACTGTTGTTGTCGAGCTGCTTTTCGAATGTTTCACCTGTAATCGAGAGTACAGCCAGTATGGAGATTCCAAAAGCTGTCAGTAAAATGCTCAAAAAGACAGAACCGAATTGTCTACTTAAATTTTTCCAAACCAACTGTATCGTGTTCATAGCAAATTTTGAATCTAAAAGGGTGATGAATATTTGGCGTAAGCAATTATTTTAAGAGATACATTTTTGAAAACTGATCTTTAATCCGTTTATCATGCGTGGTGATCAATAGAGTTGAGCCGGCAGTATCTGCGATATCCAAAAGGAGTTCCAGCACACGATTTGTATTGTTATCATCTAAAGCTGCTGTGGGTTCATCCGCAATGAGCAGCGCCGGCTTATTGATCACACTACGCGCAATAGCGGCGCGTTGCAGTTGGCCACGACTCAGTTCATTTGGATAGGCACCAGTTTTGTCCTCCAACTGCAATTGTTTCAATACTTGATGAATCTCGTCTACATTGACTTTTTTTCCGGCGAGCGACTGTGCTAATTTGATATTTTCTAGCAAAGTTAAATTTTTGAGAAGGTGAGCCTCCTGGAAGATAAACCCAATATATTGCGATCTGAACTTATCTATTTTGCTATTTGATAATAGCGAAAGATCTTGACCATTAATTCTAACATGACCAGTTTCAGGTCGGGATAGGCCACCCAACATGTTTAATAAGGTTGTTTTTCCCGTGCCTGAATCGCCCAATAGTAGTGTGTGCTGTCCTTTCTCGATATGGATATCAGGAAATGCGATGCTTTTTGCATTCGTATATTGGAATGTTAGCTGTTCAGTAGATACGATCGGGTTGGTCATATGCTCAAAAATTAAAAATATATTCAAACTTAGAGAAATTGCTTTGTATATGCAATTATATTGCAATAATAAGATGATTCTTAGCATTTTGTTCGATAAACAGGGGGGACTTTTCTTGTGATAAGCTATAGAATAAGAGGGACTACGCCAAAAACGTGGAAATAGCATTAATATGTTAATAACTTTTTGACTTAATAATTTTATTACACTGCTTTAATATAATCCGATAGAAATTATAAAATCTCCGCTCAAAATGCAGTTTAGATGTGTTTTTGCCCAAAATATAAACACAAAATCTTGATGAGTAACATTAAATTAACAAGTGGTTTACGTAATGGTAATTCCTTGTTAATGTTAATATAATATCATGGCAATAGCTTTGCAGAAACAAAAAACAAAATAAATTGGAACCACAATTACAACTCAAAAGAATCGCTGCTGCCATTACATTCGTCGTAGCTGCGTCAACAACAGTTTATGCACAGGGGAGTGGGAAGATTGCAGGTAAAGTTACAAATGTCAAGACAGGAGAAACCATCGCGGGGGTGACGGTAAAGGTTCTTGGAACGGCACGCGTAGGAAGTTCGGATGTAACAGGTAATTACAATATTCCAGCTGTGCCGGCAGGGAAGTATACATTAGAATTTAGCTACTTGGGGTTTGCAACAAAGCAGATTACTGATGTAGAGATTAAAGATAAGGATGTAACCAATTTAAATGTGGTTCTTGACAATTCCGAGGGTAAAGTACTGGATCAGGTTGTTATTACTGGTACATTTAAGAAGGAATCTATAGGTGCATTGTATGCACAACAAAAAAATAGTATTTCAATCTCAGACGGTATTTCAGCCGAAGTAATAAAAAAGACACCAGATAAAAATACGGGAGAAGTGTTAAAGCGTGTCAGTGGTGCAAGTGTTCAGGATAATAAATTCATTATTATCCGCGGACTAAGTGACCGTTATAATTCAGCATTGCTAAATAATAGTCCGTTACCAAGTACGGAATCCGATCGTAAAGCATTTTCATTCGATATTATTCCTTCGTCATTGATCGATAATATTGTTATCAGTAAAACGGCAAGCGCAGATCTACCTGGGGATTTGACAGGAGGGGCTATAAATGTGAAGACAAAGGACTTTCCAGATCGAAAATCCTTTGAAGTATCTGTCGGTCTTGGATATAATTCTTTAAGTACGTTCAAAGATTTTTATGGAAATAAAAGATCAGCTGGTAATTATTTTGCGACATTAAATCCTGACAATAAATTACCCAATAGCTTTCCAGGCTCTTTTCAAGACTACTCCAATTTAAATCTTAGTGATAAAGTAAATTATAGTAAACAATTTAAAAATACTTGGGTAACTGAAAAACTCGGAAAAGTATTACCAGCTCAAAATGCACAGATTACGTTTGGGAATTCTTACCTACTTAGTAATGCGGGAAAATTAGGTATTATTGGATCCTTATCTTACCGCAATTCTGAAATAATTTCACCAGAAGTAAGAAATGACTTTAATACTCTTGATCAAGGTAAAGATCTCAAAATCTTTAGTTATAATGATACATACTATCGCTTCAATTCTAATATAGGAGCATTGGGTAACATATCATATATCAAAGACGATCTTAAGCTATCCTTTAAAAATATCTTTAATCAAGGTTTAGAGCAATCCTATACGCAACGAGAAGGATGGTTTGATGACGGAACAAAAGAGATGAGGAAAGTAACCTTACTCGAAACTGTTCAAAAAAGAATGTTTAATTCTGTTTTCGATGGCGAGTATTTACTTAATAACGATAAGCAATCCAAACTTTCTTGGAATCTTTCTTATAGTAATGTCAATGTGGATCAGCCAGATTTACGAAGGACAATTTATTCGAAAAAAGAAGG
>NZ_DKSP01000083.1:0-972 GCF_002472745.1 Sphingobacterium sp. UBA7253
CATTATTTTGCTTGGTATAGCCTGCTCAGTGTTTCGCGGGAAACACCCAGATATGCTGCAATCAAATGTTTGGGAACGAGATTATAGAGTTCGGGATATTGCTGCATGAGTTCCTCGTAGCGGCTTCGAGCATCGTTGTTCAGCAGTGACATTATTCTTTTTTGTAGCCCAATATATCCTTTATTGGAACGCCATCTAAAAAAGGTTTCAACTTCGTGAATTTCCTTACATACTTTTTCACGGTCCTCGTTCGATAAGCAAAGAGTGTCTGCATCGCTGACACAATCTAAATTGACCGTAGCCGGGCCTTGATTATGCAATGCATTATAATCGGAAGCCCACCAGGTTTTTGTGGCGAACTGTAAGATATGCATCTTTTGTTCATCATTGGTGAAATAGGTCTTTAGACAGCCATTTAGCACAAAATACTCTTGTTCCACAAGGTCTCCTTGACGGATAATCATTTGTTTCTTTTTAAAGGAGATCGGTTTAAAAAAAGAAAAGAAGTAGTCGAATTGTTCGTCGTTTAACTGGACGGTCTTGTCGATATGTTGTCTCAGAATTTCACGTTCGGTCATAGCTAACAGTTACTTGATCGATTTAAAATTAAACAAAATCTCACAATGATAGCGAAGGCCTGCATCAAGTTCCCCTCAGATTCAAAATTAAGAAGGGAATAACACTACTTTTACAGGGGTATAACAGGGGGGTAATAGGGATATACCCCTGCTACCCCCCTGTTAACTCCCTGTAATCTCCCTGTAATATATTAAGATAATATCAATTAGATTTTAACTTTTGCCCAAACAAAAAAGGACCTTGAAATACTTTAGCCGCGCTGCTAAATTTCCATGTTTAACCGGTTTAGTGATTTAGAAAAAATGATTTTTTTTTGATTTTATTTTGTTTATACAAAGTTATTTTCTATTTTAGTGTTGCCCATTCAAGGGCACTTTTCATAAAATAGGTTAA